>JAJVIP010000011.1 GCA_022072025.1 Elusimicrobiota bacterium | reverse complement strand
CATTCGAATTAAATTTAAGGGGGAATTGAGGCGCAACAGCTTCGACCGCCCACAAAGTGATTGTTCCCAACATTAAAATCATAAAACCTTTTTTCATGTAGCCTCCCTAATCTTGCCGGCTAACGAATTGAATTCACCGGCGCGACGACCACCTGAGATTTAAACACAGCCACCTGCTGGCGAGGCGCGTCCGGTGCAATGATTGGTTGGGCGGCGACGAAAGACCCACCACCTTTAAATTTTCCCCATGAGACGATAGAAAATGAAAACAGCTCCAAATATTGTGGAAACAGTAAGAAACGCCAGAATGACGTTCTTTGCTGAAAAGTGGTGTTCGTTGAGTTGAGTGGTCTTGAACTTGGCCGACAGCAATTCGCTGATGGCTTCCAGGAGAAGCGCCGTTGGAATTCCGACACCGAAAAGGATTGCCCATTCCCTGAGTGACGCAGGCCATTTCGGCGCAAGATAAATGAGCGCCGAAGCTGCGTACAAAGCGAGAAAGAACAGGAATTTAATGACGATTACCATAGAATTCTTAAGCCGCCCAACGTATAGAGCTCACGGGCAAAACCCGCAGGGTTTTGTCCCGTGCAACGATTGGTTATGCGGCGACATTCGCCCCACGACCTTGAAAAATTCGGAGTATATTTGCCACGCCCAAAACAAGAACCGTAGCGATAGTGAGATAAAGTGGAACAAAAATAAATGCGAGGCTACCGGTTGAACTTTGCCGGCCATAATAAAAACTGCCGTAGACCATGACAGAAAAAAGCAAGACAAGAAGAGAAAAGGCTGCGGAAACGGTGGCGAGTTTTTGATTGGCGGATTTATATAGAGGACGACTGAGCAACCAACACAAGAAATAAGGGACAATTATCCACACTTCCCATCCCAGACCCTGTGGATATACTTTCCAGCCCGCCTGGTGAAGCGAAATAATGAAGGATAGTAATGCACCGAAAAAAAGGGAGTTGTTCCCAAGAGATTTCTTACTCAAAAACCTACCTCCTCAGCCGCATAACGTATTGAGTTCAGCGGCGCGACCGAGCGCTGCTGTTGTAAATGATGATCACCTGCGGAACGCGTCCGCTGCAACGATTGGTTAGGCCGCTCATTTGGCACCCAACGGGACTTATAAAAATAGACCCCAGACTCCTTGTTGAAAAGTAGCCAGGCATTAAACATACCGGGAGGTGTCGTATAAGTTCTGGATGCTCCATTTCCGCAGGCAATAATTGTGCATTCAGCCGTAGGAATCTGGCCTGAATAACATGTCAGTCCCTGTATAATTGTTAATTCACTTTTATGGCCCGGAAAGTTATGAGCAAAAAATTCAACAACTTGGACAGGAGCCTTGTTAAGTTCACGATAGAATTTCTGATTCTTGAGAATGATTTTCTTGTCGCTTTTGAATCGCATGTGACACCCTTCGGCGCTAAGGCACCCCCCACTTAGTTGCGTTATCGTTTCGATCGAATTTTCAAATGATGACCGAAATGAATCAGTCAGTGGGCTGCTAGCAAAATATGGTTGCTCCGCTAGGATGAACCTCAGATATTTTTGCGGGTTATCCCAAGCTGTCATCAGAGCACTGGTCACAACAATCAGACAGGAAACAGTAAAAATAAAGCCGCTGCTCACATACCCAGTTTCACGTCTTGAAATAAAATAACTTTTTGAAACAATTAGATCTTTAACAACAATTATGAGGACCACACCCAATACCAGCAACATGGATTCATTAATTAATGCCCTCGTTTGCCCTGGATGGAAGCCGGCCGGTTTTTTTAAAAATGAGGGAAGTACATTTACAGAAATGAAAATAAGAATACTTAAAGAAACGAGCACGAAAAACCATCGGGCCCAATTCCGTCGGACGAAAAAACTAATTGATGCCGTCATTATTGAAAGTGCAAAACAGGTCAAGGTGATATTTGGCCAACCCAAATCATTCCCGCCGCCAAAATGACTATACGCCCGATATGCAAAGATAGAAACTGCAAGACCTGAGGAGAGAATAAAAACCAGGTCGAGTATTGAGAAAAGGAAAGGTTCCTTTTCACTGGGTGAAGATAGCAATGAATTCATCAGACTCCCCTGCAGCGGCCTAACGTATGGAATTCACCCGTGCGAGCGCGAGCGAGCATCGGGTGCAATGATTGGTTATGCGGCAACAGCTGCGGACCTCTTTGACAACGAAATCAGCACGAGTAGCACCGTATCGAGAACCATCGCGATAAATCCTAAACCCACCATTCCGAACACATTCGCACCAGTTAAGTTGGCGAGGAGGACACCTCGGGCTAAGGTAAATAAAATGCCGCCACCCACAGCTAACCGACCCAACTCAAGAAATCTCAATCGATTTCGAAATAGCTGAACGCCGGCCACCACATATAGGACGTGAAGCGCAAACCCCACCGATCCCAACGCCAAAACGGCTATTGGGGTGAAGCCAGTTGTTGGACCAAAAAAGGAGTTATCTTCATTTTGGATTCGTTCAAACTCTTTGAGTTGTTCAGGAGGAACGTTCGAATCAGACCAAACCCGGACCAACTCGGATGCCGCTTGCTGATTCATGGACCGTGCATAAAGAATTGCGAAATTGGATACGATTCCGATGATTCCAACTAGGACGATCAATGTCGCTGTTCCAACTAACAGTTTTTTATTCACCTTCTACCTCTGCCGCATAACGTATTAGGCTCACCGGCGCGTAGCGTCCGGTGCAGCCGCTGGTTAGCCACCACACCCGATCACAGTTCGAATTTCCTTTTGCGACTTGTTGGCCAAACAATTTGAGAAGGATAACCACTTACATTTTGAATCGGCAAAGGTCCCCAAAACCTGGAGTCAAAGGACCTATCGCGGTTATCACCCATCAAGAATAGATGGCCTTGGGGTACTACAATGGGGCCGAAATTGTCTCTAATGTCTTTCCCGCCAAACCCTTCAAACCTCGCACTCTCCCATTCCCTTTGAAACTGGTCTCCCGAGTAAACTTTTGTCCGCGGATAAATGGTTGATTCGACGAAGGTGGCATATGACTCTTCAATCTTTTGCCCATTGACCAATACTTTCTTTTCCACAATTTCAATCTTGTCTCCACCCATTCCGATAATTCGCTTAATAAAACTTTTTCCATAGTGGGGACTGTCCTTACTGCGTGCTGGAAAAAGAAAAAAAACAATGTCACCACGCTGTAAACTTCGGTGAGTTGAGTCAATTCGCTTTAAAATCAATCGATCGCCTGAAACCAAAGTCGGTGCCATGCTGTCGCCTGGTATTCGATAAACCAGGCGCCCAACCAGAAGTAGGCAAAGTGTGCCGACAAGCACTAAACCAACCAAGATAAATCGACCCTTCTTCATATTCCTTTCCCCTTCATAGTGGTGGCTAACGGAAGAGCATCACCGGCGCGAAGCGTCCGGTGCATGCGTTGGTTGGCCGGAAAACCGCCAGCTAAAATGAACGGGCTAATTCGAGTTACTGTCATGGTTTCTTCTCTGAAGGCGTTTCGCGTATCGAATCAATGATCCGCTTGACTTCAGAATCCATTTCGGGAAATAGATCACGGTTACCCTTTTTTTGGAAGTATTTATGGACCTGGGCACTTATCCTTAGCATGTCGCCATTTGCAAGGCTTAGATCTTTCCGATATCGCGGTTGCCAAGAGTGATCTAGCACATCAAGTGCGGGATGCTCGGTTATCTTTTCCCAGATATGCTCGGCAGACGTTGTGCTGGTTGAAGAACTCATGTATTTCTTTTCGTTTTGAATATACTCTGAAAGTTCTTGTGGGGAATATCGCTTGAGTTCAATTTCAATCGAAGGTAAGCCGCCCCAGCTGTTGAAAACAGGATAAAAACCAAGGACGAGTGCCCCCTTCTCAAATTGACTCTTATATATTTTCGCTGGGTACCGCTGAAGGGGTCGGCGCTCTAGTTTGGATGGAACTTCGAAACGGATTTTCAATTCAGGTATTTCATCTTCATGCCAGTCCTTAGATGCTGGAAGAATCATATCCTCCCCGATATATTTTTCATGCTCAGCACCTCGAACTGAAATTGTCCTGGTCTCAACTTCAGAACTTGCAACCGATTTGAGTGTGAAGAGCAATCCTAAAGACATCGCGATAACAAAAATAGAAGGTATGGACCGCCTCATTTTTCCCTGACCCCTCTGTATAGAATTTCCGGCCAACGAATTAGGCTCACCCGCGCGACCGCGCCCTTGCTTTGAAAATTGCGACCACCGGCGGCACGCGTCGGGTGCAGCCGCTGGTTGGGCGTACCCTTCATTTAAAGACCCCGAAAACACCCAGAATACAGGCGACAATAGCGACTATCGCAGCGAGCGCTCCGAGAACACCAGCCGCGAGATTTACAATCTTCCAGATTCTTAACCATTTCGTGTCGCTATTACGAATATTGACCTGATCATCGATAGGAATGCCCTTGTTTTGGAACATTTCAAGCCATGCATTCGGGTTTGTAGAAATGAAACGAACCTTCTCGTACATTTTGGAATCATTATGCAGGATTCGAATCCATTTAAGTCCCCAAGATTGCTCCGAGGTAACTTTTTCGATCGAACTGAAAGGAAGAAAGCCAACGCCTTTTATCTTTATTCCCTCATTTAAAGCTGAAATATAAAAACAATACTTTAGACAAACGAACCCGCAACTCCCGGTTGTTAATTCCTTAAGAATTATATTCTCCATTAAAATCTCCGGTGTACGCCCAACGTTTTAGGCTCAGCGGCGACACCCGCAGGGTGACGTCCGCTGCAGCCGCTGGTTATGCCGCAACAAATCACCAATCACCTGAATTCTGCGTTTCTGGTGGATTAAAAAAATTGGCTCGAGCTGCTTCGATTTCATTGCGGCACTCAACTTGAATGGTATGCAATTCGACTGGTACTTTGACTCGAAGAGCATTCTGGAATTGATCAAAGGTTTTGCTGGCCGTTTTCGGATCAACATCGCCCGACACAGCCAAAGCACAAACGGTATTGGGTTTTGCCAGGCCATTTTGGGAACGGGACATGAGCCGAAGCACGCCTGTGGGATTTTTTATTAAAGCACGCGATAAGGGTTCGATTAATTCTCGCGATGGATCTGCGTAAGCACCTTCGAGAAGCACTTCCACTGTCAGTAACCACTTTTCGTCCCCAGATGCGATCGCTTCCTGGAAACAAACCCATGCTGATCGGTCCTCGATATCTGTGTCCAAGTGGAATCGCTGTTTAAGAACTTCACGTGCGGTTTGGGAATTTATTTCTGCAGTTAAAACTTCTGGGGAGGGAAGCAGCTGCTGACAATTGGGTTTTGCTTCGGAAAATGAAAATAACGACAAAACAATTATGGGCGTTACTAAGAATTGGATACGCATTAAAATGCCCCGCCTCCTATGCGGCATAACGTATTAGGCTCACCGGCGCGTAGCGTCCGGTGCAGCCGCTGGTTAGCCACCACACCCGATCACAGTTCGAATTTCCTTTTGCGACTTGTTGGCCAAACAATTTGAGAAGGATAACCACTTACATTTTGAATCGGCAAAGGTCCCCAAAACCTGGAGTCAAAGGACCTATCGCGGTTATCACCCATCAAGAATAGATGGCCTTGGGGTACTACAATGGGGCCGAAATTGTCTCTAATGTCTTTCCCGCCAAACCCTTCAAACCTCGCACTCTCCCATTCCCTTTGAAACTGGTCTCCCGAGTAAACTTTTGTCCGCGGATAAATGGTTGATTCGACGAAGGTGGCATATGACTCTTCAATCTTTTGCCCATTGACCAATACTTTCTTTTCCACAATTTCAATCTTGTCTCCACCCATTCCGATAATTCGCTTAATAAAACTTTTTCCATAGTGGGGACTGTCCTTACTGCGTGCTGGAAAAAGAAAAAAAACAATGTCACCACGCTGTAAACTTCGGTGAGTTGAGTCAATTCGCTTTAAAATCAATCGATCGCCTGAAACCAAAGTCGGTGCCATGCTGTCGCCTGGTATTCGATAAACCAGGCGCCCAACCAGAAGTAGGCAAAGTGTGCCGACAAGCACTAAACCAACCAAGATAAATCGACCCTTCTTCATATTCCTTTCCCCTTCATAGTGGTGGCTAACGTATTGAACTCACGCGCGTGACCCGCGCAGCGGGGCACGTCGCGTGCAGTGATTTGTTATGCCGCGACTTTAAAAGGGTGCGGTGCCGAGACATTCTTTTCCCTGGGAGACATCTGCAGCTTTGCGCGCGCTAATGTTTTCTTTCCCATCCGCTTTAATTCGATCAGTAACACAGATCTGGTCTTTGGTGATCTTAGCGACAGCGAGATAAGAGGTCGTTTCGGAAGGTTGTTCAGGATTTTCATGCGCGATGACCCGAACAATTAGTGCGCTGGGGATACCGCCTTTCATGCGCCATTCGGCACGTGGGCCGAGAGATGAAAAGTAATGAGTGACGACGTCCCAGTAGTTCAGGTGATGTTGTTTGCCGTCCGGCGTGATCACTGATACTGACGCCCGGGCATCACCGTACGATGTCATCACTTCATACCCCGAGGGCCCTTTGCATCGGAGTCCGCCTTCCTCACCAATTGGCTCTTCCCGAGAAGGCAAAGCGATACATTCTTTGGACGACAGTTCTGTGTAGGTACTCGTGATATCGCCGGCAGAAACCGACCCACTGATGGCAAAAAGGAGAAAACCAAGAAATTGAAACCTCAATACCCTATACATTTGATCTCCCACTAGCGGCATAACACTGCTTATACCTCAAATTATGCATGTGAGTAGGATGAAATGATTTTGACAGATATTCAATGGGTATTTGAAAAATGTATTGAAAAATCACTGCTTTTATAAGGGAATGAAATGATATGCGGTTGAAATGCGTGATATCCGAATGTTGTTTTAAATGATATCCGACAACGATTTCAAAAAATAATTGCAGGGCGGAATAATCATTCGTAATGTGGGCTCTGTAAATCCCTCCAAAGAACCCCTCCTCTTGACGATAAAAGAGGTGTTCCATGCAAGAGCTTCAAAAGTCGGTCAACTCACCTGCGCTGCAACCCGCCAAGCCTCGTTTTTTGGACCGCGTCCGCGCCGTGTTACGGTTTCATCACTATTCGTATAAAACAGAGAAAACATACGTCCATTGGATCGTTCGGTACATCCGGTTTCATCAAATGAAACATCCGGCAGATCTGTCGACCCAACACGTTGCAAAGTTTTTGGGACACCTCGCTTTGGCCTTGAAAGTAAGCCCCAAAACTCAAAACCAAGCGCTCAACGCCTTGGTTTTCCTGTATGTAAAAGTATTGGGAACGCCGTTCGGCGAGCTTAAAAATATTCCCAGAGCGCCCACGAAAAAATATTTACCGGTGGTTTTAACGATCCATGAAGTTGACCGCCTGCTCAACGCCACCCGCCCCCCGCATCGATTGTTTATCGCCCTTCTTTATGGAACGGGAATGAGATTGATGGAGGGTTTGCGTCTGCGCGTGAAAGATATCGATTTCGAAAAGAACATTATTACCATTCGCGGCGGCAAGGGTGATAAAGATCGGGTGGTCATGCTTCCTCAAAAACTCAAGGAGGATCTGCGAATGCAACTTGTGCGTTCTAAGATGCTTCATCAAAACGACATAAGCAAAGGACACGGCGCTGTTTCTCTACCAACGGCTCTCGCTCGCAAATACCCTTCGGCCGCAAAAGAGTGGATGTGGCAGTACTTATTTCCAAGTTGGTCGATATCAAAAGATCCGGTCACCCAAACAATAAAAAGACATCACCTGCATGAATCCGTGATTCAACGCGTCGTGCGAGAAGCCGCCAGGCTGGCTGGAATTTTAAAACCAGTGGGGCCACACACACTCCGCCATTCTTTCGCCACCCACCTTCTGGAATCAGGCACCGACATTCGCAACATTCAGGAGCTCCTGGGCCACAAACATGTGCAGACCACGATGATCTATACCCACGTCCTCAACCGCCCCGGCATCTCGGTCAAAAGTCCACTGGACCGGATATGATTTCACGGTCCTGTCTGGGAGCCTGTGAAGAAAATTTGGCTGAGGCGGAGGCTGAAAACCAATGTCGGACAGGCTCCTAAAGAGAAAGTAAAAATGAGGCGCTGCTGAAAAAGCCAGTTTAGTCCAGCAGGTTGGCTTTGAGGGTGTCGCGGTTGAGGCGAGCTATAAAGTTTTGACTGATCTCTTTGGGGCAGGCCGCCGTGCATTCTCCGATGTTGGTGCAGCCGCCAAAGCCTTCTCGGTCCATTTGGGACGTCATAGCCAACGCGCGGCGGGAGCGCTCCGGTTGTCCTTGAGGCAGAAGGCCCAAATGAGAAACTTTGGCCGCCACAAAAAGCATGGCTGAGGCGTTCGGACAGGCCGCCACGCAAGCTCCGCATCCGATACAGGCGGCCGCGTCCATGGCCAAATCGGCTTGGGGTTTTGGCACACACACCGAATTGGCTTCAGGCGCGCTGCCTGTTTTGACCGAAATGAATCCGCCCGATTGAATGATCCGGTCAAACGCACCCCGGTCCACCACCAAATCTTTCAGCACTGGAAAAGGTTTGGCTCGAAATGGCTCGATGGTCAGGGTGTCTCCTTCCTTAAAATGGCGCATGTGAAGTTGACAGAGCGTTGTGGCGGGCAGTGGGCCATGCGCGACCCCATTAACCACGCATCCACAGGTTCCACAAATACCTTCCCGGCAATCGCTGTCAAAGGCTACCGGGTCTTCACCTTTGGCAATAAGCCGTTCGTTGAGCACATCCAACATTTCGAGGAACGACATATCAGGGCTGATATCATTGACATCATAGGTGACCATTTTGCCGGGCATTTGTTGGTTGGATTGCCGCCAAATTTTAAGTTTCAGATTCATTTATTGATAACTCCGCTGCGCGATATGAATGTTCTCAAAAGTTAAGGGTTCTTTCGTCAGTTCGGGCTTTTCTCCGGGCCCTTTGTATTCCCAGGCCGAAACGTAGGAATAGGTTTCATCCATGCGTTTCGCTTCGCCTTCGGATGTTTGACTTTCCTCCCGGAAATGGCCGCCGCAGCTTTCCTTTCGCTCCAGCGCGTCTAAACACATCAGTTCCGCCAGCTCAAAAAAGTCCGCCACGCGGCCCGCCTTTTCCAAAGTTTGGTTGAGTTCGTTTCCGGTTCCCACCACACGAAGATTTCTCCAAAACTCATCGCGAAGCGCGGGTATCTTTTTCAAGGCGATTTGAAGCCCCCCTTCGGACCGAGACATTCCGCAATATTCCCATAGGATTTTTCCCAACTCTTTGTGAAACGAATCCGGCGAGCGTTTCCCATTGATGGACAACAACTTTGCGGTCAGTTCAGACACAGCCGTTTCCACCTGTTTAAATTCCGCTGCCTCCGGCGTGGCTTTGGCGCTTTTTTGACCGGCCAGATAGTGACCGATCGTCACAGGCAAAATGAAATAGCCATCCGCCAGGCCTTGCATGAGCGCGCTGGCCCCCAACCGGTTGGCGCCATGATCTGAAAAATTGGCCTCGCCGATCACAAATAAACCGTCAATGGTGCTCATCAAATTATAATCGACCCACAAACCGCCCATCGTGTAATGGATAGCGGGGTAAATGCGCATCGGAACATGGTAGGGATCCTCACCAGTGATGCGGTTGTACATGTCAAACAGATTGGTATAACGCTCTTTGATGACGGGCAGGCCCAACCGTTTAATGGCATCAGCAAAATCCAGATAAACCCCCAATCCTCCCGGTCCCACACCACGCCCTTCATCGCATACCGCTTTCGCATTGCGTGACGCCACATCTCTTGGCACCAAATTTCCATAGCTGGGATATTTTCGTTCCAAATAATAGTCGCGCTCCTCCTCTGGAATTTGGTCGGGAGAGCGATGATCGCCTTTCTTTTTGGGAACCCAGATGCGGCCATCGTTGCGCAACGATTCGCTCATGAGCGTCAATTTTGATTGATGATCCCCGCTGACAGGGATGCAGGTGGGATGGATTTGCGTGAAACAAGGGTTCGCGAAAGCGGCCCCTTTCTTGTGCGCTCGCCAAATCGCCGTCGCATTGCATCCTTTGGCATTTGTCGAAAGGTAATACACATTGCCATATCCGCCCGTGGCGAGCACCACAGCATCAGCCGCATGTGATTCTATTTTTCCACTCACCATATCCCGCACCACAATACCTTTGGCTTTTCCATCAATGACAACCAAGTCCAACATTTCCGTTCGAGGAAACATTTTCACTTGGCCCAAACCAATCTGCCGGGACAAGGCCGAATAAGCCCCCAAGAGCAGCTGCTGGCCAGTTTGTCCCCGCGCGTAAAAAGTTCGCGATACCTGCGCTCCTCCAAAAGAACGGTTATCCAAATATCCCGCGTATTCTCTCGCGAAGGGAACGCCTTGCGCCACGCATTGATCGATAATATTCACGCTCAACTGGGCCAACCGATACACATTCGCTTCTCTGGCCCTAAAGTCTCCGCCCTTGATGGTGTCATAAAAAAGCCGATAGACACTGTCGCCATCATTGGGATAATTTTTGGCGGCGTTGATGCCGCCCTGCGCCGCAATCGAGTGGGCGCGGCGTGGACTGTCTTGATAACAAAAACATTTCACTTGGTAGCCCAACTCAGCCATCGATGCCGCGGCAGCGGCACCCGCCAAACCAGAACCCACCACGATCACCGTATATTTTCGTTTGTTGGCGGCATTGACGAGTTTTAGATCGTTCTTATGTTGGTCCCATTTTTTTTCGAGAGGACCTGAGGGGACACCGGCATCCAATTTCATCATCGCACCCACCCTGCCATCACCGCGACTGGAATCGAAATATATCCGACCGCAATAACAACAGAAGCCCCCACGGCAAATATTTTTCGCAATAAATTATATTTGGGATGGTTGAGCCCCAAGGTTTGGAACACGCTAAAAATTCCATGATTCAAATGGAACCCCAGCGAAACCATGGCCAAAATATAAACCGTTGAAACCATGGGGTTTTGAAAAGCGCTCACCAAATTTCCATAGACATCCGTGTGGCTGAAAGAGGGATGAACGCGGCCCACCGTTAAATGGAGCAAATGATAAACAACGTAAAAACCCAAAAAGGCGCCACTCCAAATCATGAACCGGGACGGAAGCGTGGCTTGAATGAGGTCGTGTTCCTGATAGGCCACCGGCCGGCTCGAACGGTTGCGCCGATTCAGTTGAACCGTACAAACTATGTGAAGGGCCACAGAAAGCAACAGCCCCAACCGTGTTCCCCACAAAAGCGGTTTGGTTTCTTTGAGAAAAGCGGCATAGGCATTTAATTTATCGGCCGATACAAACACCTGTAAATTGCCCAACAAATGACCGATCACAAAGCCAAACATCACAAGGCCAGTAATGGCGACAATGCTCTTTTTTCCAATGGTTGAATGAAAGAAATTAATCATTATTCAAGGGAGGATAAAACCTCGTCCACATGCCCGGTGACGCTCACCTTGGGAAAAATTTTTCTGATCTTTTGATCTTGCCCAATCACAAAGGTGGTCCGTTCGATGCCCATATATTTTCTTCCATACATACTCTTTTCTTTCCACACGCCATAGGCCTCCAACATCTTTTTGTCGGGGTCGCTGAGCAAATGAAAAGGAAGCCCGTATTTCTTTTTGAACTTTTTATGTGATTCCGCGCTGTCACCGCTGACCCCCACGATCACCGCGTTCTTTTTTTCGAATTTCTTCTGTTGCTCTTTAAATTCGCAGGCTTCCTTCGTGCAGCCGGGGGTGTCATCTTTTGGGTAGAAATAGAGAACCACTTCTTTCCCTTTAAAATCTTTTAGGGAAATTTCCTCACCCGCGTCGTTTTTCAATTTAAAATCTGGGGCCTTGTCTCCCAACGTCAGCATAAACTCTCCTGTTAATTCGCCGGTTTATTTTTGATGCTGTTGAGCGTCCAGTTATAGCGAAATTGTGTGTTATCTGGAAAATCTGTTTTTAACTTATCAAGAAGGGCTTGGGCGTCCGGTCGAAGCGTGGGGCTCAACAGTGATGACAAATATTGCGCCACCCCACCCACATTCGAAAAATCTTCAGCATACCAACGCATGAGTGATGAAACGAATAAGGTGTCTCCCTCGATACGAATGTGTTTGGGCCGAGAGACGAAGTTAACGGCCGCCGCTTGCAATGCGTCTTCAAGCGTCTGAGGCATATAGGCCCGGTTGGACAGTTTCGGGCAATCAATGGCTCCGCACACCAACGCGAAGTGGAGCCGCGGATCGAATTCTTTAAGCGACACGCCCTCAATGGGCCCCCCCTTTTTTGTGCTGGAACGAAGAACACGATGCTCAATATCGTTCAAGGATAATTTGTGATTGGCGACTTTGAATTTTTCACCGAACAGTTTGAAATCTTCGCTCACCGATTTCATCATCGGCCGCGCCAATACCAGCCGAATCATGTGCGCATTGTACGCGTTGATCCAAAAGGCGGCTCGCTCAGTTTCAGTGCATTTCGAGAGGTCGGTGGTCTCAAGGAAGGTAATAAATTGGTAGAGGTCCCCGCCTTTGTTGATTCGGATGGCGTCGTAATCCACATATCCGTCTTTGTCCACATTGGTTTTTAAAATTGCGTCAAAAAGCGCGGGTTGAGGACAGGCGGCGAAAAGCGGCCCAAACCCCCAAGCCCCTACCAGTAAAAATATAAAAATAAATTTGTGTCCCCTTAGGATCTTGAGGGCCTTCTGGTTCGTCATCCCGGCCCTTTTGTTAGCAGAGGCGGATGATAAGGAGAGCATAAGCCGGGATCCATCTTTTCCGGAAAATGAGGGGGTCTTCACATCCTTCGTGGGAACGACTGGATCCCGGCTTATCCTCTTGTCAAGAATAGCGTCATTTCTGAAAAAGGGCCGGGATGACGACGTCCATTGCTTATAATTCGAAACGCTAAAAAGGTACATGGATTTTTTGATCATTTTTCCTCTTTCCTCCCAAAATTTTTCCTAAATATTCTGCGCCTTGTTACGTATATCGGGCGGCAATTTTGTGGCGGCCGCCTTGTCCAGCAACCAAATCAATTCTCCCCCTGTTGGGTGAACTCTCTGAATCGGATAACGATTTTTCGATGCCAACGGATGGAACAAATCCCTGAGAACCGGCGCTTTGCTTTCTCCAGGGCACAGAACAACAACACGGCGCGCGTTGTTGATCACCGGAATCGTAAGCGTCAACCGGTTCGATGATAATCTTTCAACATGATGTCCCACCACCCATTTTTCTGTTTCTTCCAATGCGCTGGTCCCGGGAAACAAAGACGCGGTGTGCCCGTCTTCACCCATGCCCAACCATATCAAGTCAAATTTCGGGAAGGGTCGATCATATTTAAAAATATTTTTTAATTGGGTCTCATAAGCTCGGGCTGCTTCATGCGGAGAAGTCATTTCTCCTGCCATGCGATAAATATTTTCAGCGGGCACCGGCACTTTGCTGAGCATCAAATCTTTGGCCAATTTGTAATTGCTGTCCTTGTGATCGGGCGGAACGCAACGTTCATCGCCCCAAAAGATGAGCACATTTTTCCAATCGATTCGTTCCCGGTAATAAGCTTCAGCGATTTTGGGAAACACCCATTGTGGGGTTCGCCCTCCACACAAGGCCCACGTCGCCCGCTTTCTCGCTTCAATCGCTCCCGAAAAGGTTTCGAGAACCAACTGAGCGGCCTTTTTAACGAAGGCCGCCTCGTCTTGTGCGATATAGATCAAGCGCCAATCACCTTCTCGATTAAATCTTGCAAGCGGTCCAACCCTTCGTCAGCATCTTCCAAATGAATGCGAACCGCCCGGCGATGCTTGTTGGCAAGAGCGCTTAAATCTCCCAGCGCTTGAGCTTCTTTAAGAGTGCTAAATCCAAAAGGTTCTCCGGGAATGGGGACATCTTTTTTATCTTCCGCCGTAATTTGGATGAACACCCCGCTGTCGTCGCCACCCTTGTGCAACTGGCCTGTGGAGTGGAGGAACCGTGGGCCATATCCTACTGTCGTGGCCACATGTTTCACGCTCAAAATTCGCTCGCGAATTTTTTGCAATATTTTTTCATGTTTTTCGTTGCGTTCCACATAGGCCAACAAGGCCACATAATCGCCGGCTTTCACTTGACGAAAAAGGGACCGCAGCAATTCTTCGACATTGGTGATTTGACTGAGTCCATTCATCGAATAAACCGACAAACCATCTTCAGTCAGCGTGGGCTCATCGCTCGTAAGAGCCCCCTGTGATTTAAAAGATTCCAAATACTCTCGGGTCAAATCTTTGGATTCTTGAACATTCGGCTGGTCAAAGGCGTCAATGCCGAGCGCGGCCCCAGCCATCGCAGTGGCGAATTCCCATCTGAAAAATTCGGCCGCAATGTGTTGTTTGCTCTCCATGTTGATTTGGATCACCGGGTGACCGGCTTTTTTTAGAGCCGCCAACCGCTTGGCTGTTGTGGCTTCCACTTTGGTTTGAAGGGCCACAAAAACGCGGTCGGACCCGTAAGCGTCCACTGAAATAAAGGGTTCGGACTCAACCGGCAAAATCCCTTTCCCTTCTTTCCCGGTGCTTTCGGCAATCAGTTGTTCAATCCACGCCGATAAAGAGGCGATATCTTTGGATAAGAAAAAAGTCACCTTGTTCCGCCCGGCCTTGGCCAAGCTTCCGAGCGCAGCCCCCAAAAGAGCTCCCGGATTTTGAGAAGGAGTGAGCAAAGGCGAGCAGGCCGCAGACATATCAAGCGCGCTGGACAACAAAGCCGGCACATCCAACCCCATCAAAGCGGCCGGCAGCATCCCAAAGAAGGACAGAGCGGAATACCGTCCGCCAATATCAGCGGGGTTTAAAACGATATGGCGGAATTTCTTTTCCCGAGCAATCCGTTCCATTTGCGTGCCGGGATCCGTGATGGCGATAAAATTTTCTCCGGCCCTCTCCCCCTTTTTCTTTTTGACCTGATCATAAAAGTAAGCCAAAAAGGCGTTGGGCTCTGTGGTGGACCCGGATTTGCTCGCCACAATATAAAGTGTTTTTTCAGGTTTGGACCGAGACGCTCTTCCAAGAACTGAAGCGGGTTCGGTGCTGTCCAAAATGGCCAAATCGGGGAAGCCCGTTTTCTTTCCAAACGTCAAACGGAGCACCTCGGGACACAAACTCGACCCTCCCATCCCCAGCAACAAAGCATGCGTGAACTTGGCCTTCTTGATATCCGTGGCAATGAAATCCAACAACGCCAGTTTTCTTTTCACTTCAAAGGGTACCGTCAACCAACCCAACGAATTTTTAATGATCTTTTGATGAGCCTCTTCTGATTTCCAAAGCGAGGCGTCTTTTTCCCACACCCGCTTAATCCATTGATTTTGTTCCATGATTTGAAGTGTGTTCTGAAAATCTGTCTGATACTTCCCCAAATCAAAACGGCTCTGTTTGGATATTTGTCCGGTGAGAATTTCTTTTTTGGCGGCCACCACTTGCAACAAGGTTTCAAACGATCCAATAAAGGAACGGACCCCTTCCTCCTGCAGTTGAGTGAGCAATTTTTCCAAATCAATTCCCACTCCTGAGAGTTGTTCAACATGGGCCTTCGCTTGATCGACATTTGAGCGAAGGGTCAAGGAAACGCGTCCATGGTCTCGGAACGCATCTACAGTTTGGGGAGGCATGGTGTTAACGGTGTCCGGCCCAATGAGTTCATCCACATAAATCACATCAGACAAACGCTTGTCTTTGGTCCCGGTGGATGCCCACAACAACCGCTGTCGTTGAGCGCCTTTTTGTTCGAGTTTTCGAAACCGGTCGGATTGTATGACCTGTTCGTAATGGGCGTAGGCCAACTTGGCATTGGCGACCGCGATTTTGTGGAGCAGGTTTTTGGCCTGAGGCGCATGGGAGCTGTTGAGGCTGATCATCTGATCCAAATATTTATCAACGAGGGTATCCACGCGGCTCACAAAAAAGCTCGCGACAGAAGCGATCCCTTTAACGGAAAGTCCTTTTCGTTGACGCTTCTCAAGACCCTTGAGATAGGCCTCCAACACTTGTTTATAGTTTTCCACTGAAAACAAAAGAGTGACATTAATGTTGATCCCAGCTGCAATCAACTCTTCAATGGCGGGAAGACCGGCGGGCGTGCCGGGCACTTTGATCATCAGGTTGGGACGGCCCACTTTTTTAAATAGATGTTTCGCTTGGGCCACGGTGGCCTGGGTGTTGTACGCCAAGTCGGGGTTGACTTCCAAACTGACAAAACCATCGGTCCCCCCACTTGATTTATAAACCGTTTTTAATATGTCCGCGGCCATCTGGATATCTTTCACGGCGATGTTTTCAAAAATTTCTTCAGTCGATAATCCCTTCAGAGCCAGCTTCTTCAAATCAGCGTCATATTCGCTGCCTGAGGAGATGGCCTTTTCAAAAATAGTGGGATTGGAGGTCATGCCCCGCAAGCCATCTTCGACCACCATTTTCTTTAAGGCGCCACTGGTGAGCAAACTACGCCGTATAAAATCCAACCAGAAACTTTGTTTTTGTGACCCCAATTCAACCAACGGATTCATAGCACAACTCCGCTGCAACCCAACAAGGGATCAAGCATGGCCGTCGTCCCGGCCCATTTTTTAAAGGATGTGTGCGCTGAGAAGAGTATAAGCCGGGACCCAGTCTCTCCCAAGAGGGAGGTGATCCCATCACACCTTCTGCCGGAACGACTGGGCCCCGGCTTATACACTTGCCAACCATCATTCCACTTAAAAGCTAGGCCGGGGCGACGGCGACCCTCAAACATTTCTTCGCATACAAACAAGATCCCACGATTCCATTTCATAATCTACTCCTATAAAGGTATCAACTTCTTAAATTTTCTTTTTCCCACTTTTAGCACGCCTGGGACCGAAACGGTAATTTTTTCTCCCAAGTTGACGCGTTGACCATCCAATTGCACCCCGCCCTGTTCCACGAGGCGTCTGGCTTCATTTTTTGAAGAAGCCAACTTCGCCGCCACAATCAACTCAACGGCGTCCATTTCTTTGGAAGTGAACCGAAACTCTTCCATTTCATCGGGATTTTCTTTTTTAGAAAAGATCTGTTCAAAATTTTCCCTGGCGCTTTTTCCCGCCCCTTCTCCATGAAATCGTGTCACCACGAGCCCCGCCAAATGTTTTTTGGCTTCCATGGGATGTAATTTTTTGACTTCATCCAAATTTTCTTCGGTTAAAAGCTCAAAATATTTCCACATGAGCTGGTCTGATATAGACATAAGTTTTCCAAACATTTGATCCTGAGGGTCTTTCACGCCCACATGATTGCCGTAGGATTTGGACATTTTTCGAACTCCATCCAAGCCTTCAAGAAGAGGCAGTGTTAAGACCACTTGGGGTTCCTGCTGGGCATCCTTTTGCATTTGCCGCCCCATCAAAAGGTTGAACAATTGATCATGCCCCCCCAGTTCCACATCGGCTTTGACCGCCACCGAATCATACCCCTGGAAAAGGGGATACATGAGCTCCAAAAGCGAAATGGGTTGCCCGGCTTTTCGACGTTGAGCAAAATCGTCTCGCTCCATGAGCTGCTGAACAGTGTGGTTTCTCAAAATGGTTTTCGGCATAAAGGCGGGATTGGAACGATCAAATAAGTCATAGAGCCATTCGCCGTTGTAGCGAACCTCGGTTTTGTCTTTGTTGAGGACTTTAAAGACTTGATCGGTGTAGGTCTGAATATTGTCATTGATCATTTGCTCGGAGAGAGGGGGGCGCGTGGTGTCGCGGCCAGAAGGGTCGCCAATGGCGGCCGTGAAATCACCAATGATAAAGACGACGGTGTGGCCCAAATCTTGAAAGGTCTTTAACTTGGAGAGAACCACGGTGTGGCCCAAATGAATATCGGGAGCTGTGGGATCCACGCCCAATTTGACTCGCAACGGGCGACCTTTTTTTAATTTTTCACGAAGTTCTCCTTCAGACACCACATGGGTTGTTCCGCGAAGAATTCTAGAAACTGATTCGTCAACATTTTGCATGAGGCGCATTATAAGAAATGAACCAAGCGCTCCTTACCAAATCACTGCGGCCGAAGCCCCGGATGTAAGTCCGGGGTTACCTTACCGCGGTACTTTTCCGGGGATACAAGCCCCGGAAAAGTGGCAGCCCGAAGGGCTGCCCTTGACAAAAAAACCGGTTTTGCCTAAAGAAAGCACTTTTTGATAAGAGCCAACCATGCTTCCCTCCACTGAACTCCGGTCACAAGCCCCTGAAAACCAACATATCCAACGAAGCCTCAAAGCCTGCTCAAAAGATGGGGTGGCCGCCCAAATCATGATCAGCATTGTCGATACGTATATGGTGCCGTTTGCGCTCCTGCTGGGAGCGACCAATCAACAGGTGGGATGGTTGGTGGCCATCCCCAATTTGCTTTCCGCTTTGGCTCAAGCCTGGGCCGTATCCGCGGTTCATATCACGGGGAGTCGTTTGCGGGTACTTACCCAAGGTGTTTTGGTCCAAGCGTTCTTTTTATTGCCCATTGGACTGCTTCCCTTTTTGCCAATCCCTCATAAACTCGTTGTTTTGACGTTTCTGTTTTCTGTCTACAAAGTCATTGGAGGTCTACTGGGGCCACCCTGGGGAAGTCTGGTCAGCGAATATTTGCCCGCCCATCGCCGAGGTGATTATTTTGGATGGCGATCACGTCTTATGGGCCTGACAAGTCTGGGGACACTCCTCTTTTGGGGCGGGTTTCTGTACCTTTGGAAAAAATGGATCTCTCCTGAAGCGGGGTTTATGTTTATGTTCCTTTCCAGCGCCGCGGCCCGATTCGCTTCTCATCATTTCATTCGCCAAATGACCGACCTTCCCTACACAAAAACCAAAGAAAGCGAATTCACGTTGTGGATGTTTCTCAGGCGAACGCGTGAGAGCAATTTCGTGAAGTTTGTTTTTTATGTGTCCGGCCTTACTTTCACCACCCATTTGGCGGCACCCTACTTCAGCGTTCACATGTTGCGCGATCTGCATTTTGACTATTTGGGGTTTATGGCCATTACACTCATGTCCACCTTGTCCAGTTTAATCGCATTCCCCATTTGGGGGCGGCATGCTGATCAAGTCGGGAATGCACGAATTCTGAAAACCACCAGCCTCCTTATTCCCACCATTCCACTCTTCTGGCTGGTCTTTCATCATTTGGTTCCGCTGATGTTTGTCGAGGCCTTGGCCGGTATTCTTTGGGGGGGGTTCAACCTGTGCGCCGTCAATTACATTTACGATGCCGTCACACCCTCCAAAAGGATGCGGTGTCTGGGTTACTTTAATTTGATCAATGGCATCGCCATTTTCGCTGGGGCCGGACTTGGAGGCTGGCTAAGCGATCATCTTCCCGCGCTCTTTGGATTTCCACTTCTCAGTTTATTTCTGGTTTCTTCGGTGGGACGGTTCCTTGTGCACTTTTTTCTGTCCGGAAAATTCCAAGAAGTGCGAGCTGGGGTTCAACACATTTCCAGTCTCAACTTATTTTTTAGCGTGGTGGGGCTCCAGCCCCTGATGGGGAGAAACATTCAAACCAACGCTATTTCTACGGAATCCCATTTTTCGACAAAACCTCGTTGAGCTGAACAAAAGCTTGAATCGGTAGACGTTCCGGCCGAATGAGCGGGTCAATACCCAACCCTTTCAAGAATATTTCAACTTGGCCTTTTTCAAGCCCCAATCCATGTGAAAGCGAATTCAGAATTGTTTTTCGGCGTTGCTGGAAAGCCGCCTGAATCACGCGTTGGGTTCCTTCAATATCGGACGTCAATGGCGAGGCCCGACGAATCAATTTGACGACAGCCGACTTAACCTTGGGAGGCGGACTGAAAGATTTTTCCGACAATTCGAATACAAATCCTATCTGGCAGGTGAGACCCATCCCCACAGTCAAGGCTCCATAGGCCGACGTGGCGGGAGCGGCGCAAAGCCGTTCGGCCACCTCTTTTTGAACCATGAGCGTGGCGGTTTCCCACCCCTTCCAATCCGAAAGACGGCGAAGAATAGGAGAGGTCAAATTGTAAGGCAGGTTTCCCACCACCTTAAATGGCTTTTTTGTGCCGTCCTCCCGGCCAATGGGTTGCCGAGTTGACGATGGTCCCGAAATACTCCCATTAAGACGAGAAAAATCAAAACGAAGTATATCCGCTTGAAAGAGATTCACTTGTGGAAAACTTTTAAACCGACCTTGCAGGAGGGCCACCATGTCGGGGTCTATTTCAACAATCGCCAAATAGTGGGCTTTCAAGAGAAAAGCCGTTAACGCCCCTTTGCCGGGACCGATTTCAAGAACGGAATCTTCCGCTCCCAGACCCATTGATGCGACAATTCGTTCCGCCGCATGGGAGTTGACTAAAAAATGTTGGCCGTATTTGGCGCCCATGTCCGCATTTCATAACTTTCAGTCTCATGAGGATAGATCCGTCTGATAATAGAACCCCCCTGATCCATTTGCTTGAAAATTACGTGGCCATCGATGATGAAGATGATCGGCAGAGAAATCAAATTCTCGCTTTCGTGACCGCCCATCCGAAATGTTTTGAGCGAAGCCATTGGAGTGGTCACATAACCGGCTCTGCCTGGTTGATGGATCAAACGGGAGAAAAGGTTCTTCTTACTCATCACAAAAAATTAGGGAAATGGCTGCAGTTGGGGGGGCATGCCGATGGCGATTGCGATATTCAAGCCGTGGCCTTGCGCGAAGCCTATGAGGAGTCGGGACTTAAAAAAGGGATACGCCCCCTTTCAAACCGAATATTTGATGTGGACATTCACCCCATTCCCGCCAGAACCAATGAACCCGCTCATTACCATTACGACGTCCGTTTTGTTTTTCAAGCGGTGGGTTCCGACCCGGTTCTCGCAGGGAGAGAATCCATTGAACTGGCGTGGATCAACATTCGCGACCTCCACTCATTCTCAAATGAAGAATCTCTACACCGCATGACAAGGAAATGGAAACTTTTGCAATTCGCAACGAATCGAACAGAAGAGCGGACTTAAGGTAGCAATGTTTCTCGGAGACTATTGAGCGCGGTGAGGGCGGCGCGGTGGCGGATGCTGGCGCGGTCGCCGCGGAATTGATGTTTTTCGATTTTGGTTCCGCGTGGGCCCGACACCCCAATAAAAACAAGTCCCACGGGTTTTTGGAGTGATCCGCCCGAGGGTCCGGCCACGCCCGTCACTGACAATCCGTAGGTGGCGCCCGAAGATTTCCGCAATCCCAACACCATCTCTTTGGCCACCTCTGGTGAAACAGCGCCCACACGCGCCAATGTGGAGGTTTTCACCCCGAGGCGTTTCATCTTGCTCTGGTTCGTATAGGTCACAACTCCTTCCGCAAAATAATCAGAGGAACCCGCGACATCGGTCAACAATTTCGAAATCAAGCCGCCCGTGCAAGACTCGGCCACGGCCAAGGTTTTGTTTTTTTTGCGTAGAAGTTCGCCCACAATTCCTTCCAAAGTTTCCTGGCCTGTTCCAAAAACCAACCGGCCCAAAATTTTTCTGGCCTCTTTTTCCAATCGATCAGCGGTCTTTTCGACTTGGATTGAACTTTTTCCTGAAACCGAAAATTTAACAGTGATGATCGCTTGAGAAGCCAAAATGCCGTGGGTGACCCGGCACCCCATAAAATCTTTTCGGCGTGCCACCCAAGGTCGAATCATTTGATCCACCGTTGATTCGGGAACACCGAAGATTAAAAGTGATTTTTGGCGGAGGGGGTTGGCCGCGCATTCATTCTGTAAATGGGGAAGGACATTATTCTCCACCATGGGAACCAACTCACGACTCGGACCAGGAAGAAGAATCAACCATTTATTCCTGAATTTAAGAATCTGTCCAGGAGCGGTCCCGCAATTGTTGGGAATAACTCGGGCTCCTTCCAACACAAACGTCTGCCGCCGGTTCATTGGTGGCATCACGACCCCACGAGAACGAAACTTTTTCTTGATGTCCTCCAAAAGCCAAGGTTGATGGACGAGTTTTCGATTTAACACAGCGGCCCATACGTCTCGGGTGATATCGTCAAAGGTGGGCCCCAATCCGCCTGCGCAAATAACAACATTTGAACGGCTCAGGACCTCTGAAAATGTTTCCCGCATAAGGCGAGGATTGTCGCCCACCGCATGTTCCCGCGAAATGGACAAACCCAACGAGGCCAGTCTCTGCCCGAGGTAGGCGGTATGCGTGTTAATTTTTCCCGTTAAAAGTTCTGATCCAACGCAAATGAACTCCAATCGAAACAGTTTCATAGGAGATTTTCCTGAATGCCCAAGTAGCACTGTTTAACTTTGTCATTGGTGAGCAGGTTTTTCGCGGTGTCTTCCAAAATCACATGGCCTGTTTCCAAGGCATAACCGCGCCCGGCCACTGAAAGGGCCGCTCGCGCGTTTTGTTCAACCAACAAGATGGTTACCCCACGACGGTTGATGTCTCGAATAATTTCAAACACTTTATCCACAATAAACGGAGCCAAACCCATGGACGGTTCATCCAAAGCGAGCAACTTGGGTCGAGCCATGAGGGCTCGGCCAAACGCCAACATCTGTTGTTCCCCTCCCGATAATGTGCCGCCCAGTTGTTTGCGTCTCTCTTTAAGTTTGGGAAATAAATTGTAGAGATGATCCATGTCATCGGAGACAGCTCCGTGATCTTTTCGGAAAAAGGCCCCCATTTGAAGGTTTTCTTCAACCGTTAAAAGCGGAAATATTCGGCGGCCTTCGGGAATTTGAACCAATCCCAACCGGGTAATTTCATGGGGCGGGTATTTATCAATTCGGGTGCCTTCAAAAATAATTTCACCCGCGGTCGCGGGCAACAACCCTGAGAGGGCTTTGAGAAAAGAGCTTTTTCCAGATCCATTGGCGCCGATGAGCGTCACCACTTCACCGGAGTCGACATAAAGACTAACGCCATGGAGCGCTTTTATTTTTCCATACCCCACATGAATGTCGGTGACCTTAAGCATGACCCAAATCACTGATTTCTGGCGTTTCTTGTCCCGACCCCAAATAGGCCTGAATCACTTTGGGATGAGCCTGGATTTCACTGGGGGAGCCTTCGGCAATCTTTACGCCATGATCCAACACGTGAACCCGTTGGGACACGCGCATGACCAAACTCATACGATGTTCAATTAAAAGGATCGTGACGCCTTCATTGGCGATTTGTTGGATCAGTTCCAACATTTCAAGTGATTCCGCGTGACTCATGCCCGCGGTGGGCTCATCCAACAAAAGCAGCCGAGGTTCTGTGGCCAAAGCCCGCGCCAACTCGAGCCGGCGCTGCGCTCCATAGGCCAATCCCCCCGCCAAATGGTTAGCGAATTTCAAAAGGCCCACGAATTGAAGTCGCTCACGCGCAAATTGAGTGATTTCACGTTCTTCCCGGAAAAATCCCGGCGTCCTCAACAAAGCAGAACCCAGTTCAGATCGCGTTCGACAATGCCGGCCCACCATCACATTTTCGAGAACCGTCATGTTGTTGAACAGCCGAATATTTTGAAATGTGCGCGCGAGTCCCCGCTTCACTATCCAATGCGAAGGCCGGCCATCAATTCGTTCACCCGAAAATTCGATGGTTCCTCCATCGGGCTTATAAACGCCAGTAAGCAAATTAAAGAAGGTGGTTTTTCCCGCTCCGTTGGGGCCAATGAGACTCACAATCTCGCCAGGCATAATCACGAAATTCACATCTTGTAAAGCATGCAATCCGCCAAATAATTTACTGAGCCCTTGAGTTTTGAGCAGGATCATTCAAGTTCCACGATTTTGCGCCGGTTGGGCCAAAGGCCCTGGGGCCGGTAAAGGGCGATCAACACCAACGCGAGTCCAAAAAGAAAATAACGCCAACTCACGAACCCGCTTCCCAACAGACTCCGCAACATTTCAGGCACCAGGATCACGATGGCCGCACCCAGAAGAACCCCTCCCACCGATCCCATACCGCCAATCACCACCATGGCCACAAGCATCACCGATTCCCAAAACGTAAACGACTCCGGCGTCACAAAATTTTGAGATCTCGCGAAGATTCCACCCGCAATCCCCGCAAATCCCGCGCTGATAACAAAACCAATCAATTTCATTCGTGTTATTTGAATGCCGGTGAGACGGGCCGCCATTTCATCTTCACGAATGGCCATCCAGGCGCGACCGATGCGTGAATATTTGAGACGAAGGCTTAAAGTCGCGCAGACAAAAACAAAAAACAGGGTCAAATAGTAAAAGTTCAAATTATTGGAAATGTGAAATCCAAAAAAAGTAATCGGAACAACATCTGGATGGGTAAGCAACGATATTCCTTTGGGGCCTTGAGTTAGCGAGTCCCAATTGTTGAGAACAATACGGGTAATTTCTCCAAATCCCAGAGTTACAATCGCTAAATAATCTCCGCGCAATCTCAACACGGGGGCCCCGAGCAACAAACGGAAACCCATGGTCAAAAGAACTGAGAGTCCAAGCGTTGCCCAAAACCCAAAACCAGCGCAGGACAGAAGCGCCATACTGTAAGCGCCGATCGCATAGAAAGCCATAAAGCCCAAATCCAACAAACCCAAAAAGCCTACCACCAAATTCAATCCCATGGCCAAAATCATATAGAGACCGACTGTCACCAACAGTTGCAACACATAGGAATAATCGGAATTGAGAAGAAAGGGAGGAAATAGAATCGAAAAAACAATCAGCAAACCCAACAACAAGTTCGACCAGGACGGTCGATGAAAAATTTTCATACCTTCTCGGCGGTACGCTCTCCCAGAAGACCCGAAGGGCGAATGACGAGAACCAAAATGAGAATTCCAAAGGCGAACACATCTTTCCACGAAGCCTGCGGTAAAAAAGCCGCGCCCAAAGATTCCGCCATCCCCAAAATCAATCCGCCCACCATGGCTCCCGGGATGTTGCCAATGCCCCCCAACACCGCAGCCGTAAACGCTTTTATTCCAGGCACAAATCCCATGTTGTATTTAATGGAACCATAATACAGGCTGTAAAGGATGCCTCCAGCCGCGCCGAGCGAGGCCCCGATAAAAAAAGTAAGCGAAATCATGGCATTCACAGGGATACCCATCAAACCGGCCGCTTCACGGTCTTGAGAACAAGCCCGAATGGCTTGACCAAACCGCGTGTGGTTCACGAACAACCACAAACCGAGCATCAAAATCAAACTGCTGAAAAGAATGATCAACTGAATCAAAGAAAAGTGCAGGGGCCCAAAATAAAAGTGCCTTTCAGGAATGACGTTTGGAAATCCGAGAAAATCATCTCGCCAAAGAAAAAAACCATTTTGAAGAACAATGGACACGCCAATGGCTGATATAAGCGGCGCCAGTCGGGAAGCTTTGCGCAAAGGGGCATAAGCTAATTTTTCAACGCCCAAGGCCGCGAGGCCACAAACGATCATCGCGCCCACAACCGCCAACCCCATCGCAAGGGGCGCGGGAAGAGCTCCGCAAAGCGTTAGAACCGCACATCCCACGAAAGCACCCATCATGAAAATTTCAGAATGGGCAAAGTTAATCATGAGCAATATTCCATACACCATGGTGTAGCCGAGAGCGACCAAAGCGTAAATGGCGCCGAGCGTTAAGCCATTGATCAACTGTTCGATCAGTGTGTTAAAGATGGACAAAAGCTCCTTTTTTCACTTGAAACAACGTGATGGCCTTATTCAACGTGTCTCCTTTTTCATCAAACGAGGTGGTGCCCAACACGCCTGTAAATTTGATCCCGCGAAGATGTTCAATTATTTTTGCGCGGTCGGTTCCCACGGTTTTGATGGCATCAATAATGATGTTTCCGGTCTCGTAACCATAAGCATCGTAGGACTTTAATTCGTCAGTGGGATACCGCTCTCGGTAACGAACAATAAATTCTTGAGCCGTCGGCAAAAGTTCAGGGGGTGAACCCAAAAAAGTCACATAGGCTCCTTCGGCAGCTTCCCCGGCCACCTTTAAGAAAGCGGGATCGTAATTGGCTTCACAGGTGACAAAGGGCCCTTTAAATCCGATGTCTCGCAATTGGCGGACGAGAATGCCCCCTTCAGAAAACATGCCTCCGAAGTAGAGCGCTTGGGGCTGCGTGGCCTTCACGCGCGTGAGAAGCGATCGAAAATCACGGTCTTGGACCTGAAGTCCTTCAAATGCGGTCACCACCCCTTTGTTTAATTCAAATTGTTTTTTGAATTCTTCAGCCACTCCCTGGCCATAGGCGGATTTGTCGTGAATAATGGCCACCCGGTTCAGCTTCAACGTGCTTGAGACGAAATCAGCCCCAAAGGCGCCTTGAACATTGTCTGTGGTGTTGGCCCGGAAAATAGATTTGGGATAGACCCATTGAGGAGACAATTGTTGCAGCGTGAGTTCAGGATTTGAGGAGGCCGGCGTGAGCATGGCCAAACCCGCCTGCGCATAAACCCGTGACGCTGGAATTGAACAACCCGAATTGAAATGTCCAATCACGGCCACCACATGACGATCCGAGGCAATTCGGTTGGCCACACTGACGGCTTCACGCGGGTCAGACCGATCGTCGAACACGACCAATTCCAAGGGTTGGGGAGTCAGATGATTTTTGTTGGCTTCTTCAATCGCCAGCGTGACAGCGCGTTTGAGTCCCTGCCCCAAAGAGGCGATATCGCCTGTTAAAGGCATGGCCAAGGCGATCTTTATCTTTTTTTCAGCGGGTTTACAGGAAAAGAAGCCGGTTGATAAAAAAACCATTCCCGCCAAGCCAAGAACAAGGGGACCGACTCCCCGTCCCGGCCTACCGTTTGACCGGCCCGCCTGCCGGACGGGCAGGGATCCAGATTTTCGTCCAGGATTACACCTGGGCCCTGGCCAGAGAATTACCGGGGCGACAGTCTCACCTGAATCCAGATTCTTCCTACTGAATAATTTAAATATCTCTCTCAGTGTTTGTCCCATGAGGTACTCCCCAGTATTTTGATTTGGCCCAAACTAATATAGACAAAAATAACATACATCAGCAGAGTTCGGTAAAAAGGGGCGGATTGAAAATCGGGTTGCAGACGCCACCGCAACGTAAAAGCGCTTAATACAACCAAAAAACCAAAAAAAGCCATGGAGAAAATAAGCCAAGAAGAAAAACGCGTAAACCAAATTGAATTGATGATGATCAAAATCAAGATGATCAGAGGAAAAATCCAAGCCAGAACGGGTTGCCCCCCATGAACCTGGTAATGGGTCACAAAAAGGATTGTTCCGAGTACCTGGGCCAAAATCAATAATTTTCGCCCTATCGTCATTAAATATGAAGCACGTCAAGAATGGATTTCACATCGGCTTTAACCGACAGGGGTCGCGGCATAACAGCAATGGCCCGATCGGGATCTTTTAACCCATGGCCAGTTATGATGGCAACCACTTTGGATTGGGGAGTCAGTGAAATTTTCCCTTGGGAAATGTATTTTTTTAATCCCGCCACGCCTGCGGCACTGGCCGGTTCGCAGTAAACCCCTTCCAGTTGCGCCATGAGTTTGTAGGCCTCAAGGATTTCATCATCGGTGACAGAATCAATAACTCCACCGGACTCGTCTCGGGCTGCTTCTGCTCGCTTCCAGGAAGCGGGATTTCCAATTTTGATGGCCGTGGCAATGGTCGAAGGATTTTTGATTGGTTTTCCTTGAACAATGGGGGCGGCTCCTTCGGCTTGAAAACCCATCAATTTGGGGTATGAATTTATCTTCTTCTTTTTAAAATATTCACAATATCCCTTCCAATAGGCGGTGATATTGCCGGCATTTCCAACGGGCATGAATTGATAGTCTGGGGCATCCTCCAATGCATCGACAATTTCGAAGGCCCCGGTTTTTTGTCCTTCAATTCTCATTTCATTAAGAGAATTGACCATGGTGATGGGATATTGTCTTGAAATCTCTTTGACTAGTTCAAGCGCGTCATCAAAATTACCTTGGATGGCCAAGACTTGGGCTCCATACATGAGTCCTTGTGACAATTTCCCCAAAGCAATATTTCCATCAGGAATGAGCACCACACACTTGATGCCCGCCCTCGCCGCATAGGCCGCTGCGGAGGCGGAGGTGTTCCCGGTAGAAGCTGAAATAATGGTTTTGGACCCTTGGGCCACCGCATCGGTGACGGCCAACGTCATCCCCCGATCCTTAAATGAACCGGTGGGATTGAGGCCTTCCAATTTCAAGTAAAGGGATATGTGGGGAGCCCCCAACGCTTTGGCCAAACGCGGCGCTTCCACCAATGGCGTGTTTCCTTCTTGAAGCGTAATAATTTGACATCCCGGCTTGATGGGAAGATAGGCGTGGTACTGTTCGATGACTCCCTTGGAATGACTCATCAATTATTCCATGCGCAGTAAAACGGTGGGCGCTTTAATAGCCGACAAATCATTGATGGCTTTGACCGACGCCTGAATATCTGCCTCACGTGTCATATGAGTCAATAAGGTAATCGGCACAGACTTCTTATAACTGGAGTCTTCAAAAGTGTCCTGATGAACAGAAGCAATCGATACTTGATTTTTTCCCAAGATACCGGTGATGGTGGCCAACACACCGGGCCGGTCCACTGTTGTCACCCTCAAGTAATAGCGGGATTGAACACTCGCCATGTCCGCAAATTTGATGGGCTTTCGAGCCAACCGACTCAAATAAGGCAACTGGCCCGCCGTGCCATTGGCAATCTGACGCGAAAGAAAAATGATGTCTGATATGACGGCACTTGAGGTGGGCAACCGCCCGGCTCCCTTACCATAGAGCATCACGTCGCCCACCGCGGAGCCATGAAACGCAATGGCATTGTATTCGTTGCGTACATTGGCAAAGGGATGCGTGCGCGCCACCAAGGTGGGATGAACCCGGAAAACCCAGCCATCTTCGGTTTTTTCCGCGATTCCCAGCAATTTAATGGTTCCATGAATGCGATCTTTGATAAGACGAAGGTCCACCGATTGAAGATGAGATATGCCTTCTGAGTAAATTTGGGAAGGCGGAACCCATTGACCGGTGGCCACAGAACCCAAAATTGAAACTTTTTGGGCAGCATCAACGCCTTCAATATCAAAAGAAGGATCGGCCTCCGTATATCCGGCCGCTTGAGCCAATTTAAGCGCCGCCTTAAAGCTCATGTTGGATTCCTGCATCTTGGTCAAAATGAAATTGGTGGTTCCATTCAAAATTCCGACAATCTTATAGATTTCATTGCCCGCCAAACCCTCGTTGAGTGCTTGCACCACTGGAACACCGCCCCCGACCGCAGCCTCAAAATAAACCAACCGTCGGCGTTCATGCGCGAGTTCAAAAATTTCGTTCCAATATTCCGAGAGGATCGATTTGTTGGCAGTGACCACATGTTTACCGTGTTTGAGAGCGGAAAGAACCACTTTTTTAGCGGGATCAGTTCCCCCCATCAGCTCCACAACACAATCGACCTCGGGATCCGCAACCACCACTTTCCAATCCTTCGTTTGGTGAACGCCCCGATCAATAAGGGGAGAACGTTTTCGACTTCGGCTACAAATCCATTTCAGTTCCACCGGAGCCCCAACGCATGACTCAATGTCCTGTTTCTGTCGTCTTAACAGTTCAACAGTTCCACTGCCGACGACACCAAATCCAATTAAACCAAGCGTCACTTTTTCTTTCATTCGGACATCGATCCTTTGACTTCTGGACCCTTGGGTTTTCGGATGTTCACGCCAGAAATTCCTTGGAATTTTTTTAATCGAACCAATAAATCATAGAGACGACTGTTCCTTGTCACCAAGGCAAAGCGGACATAACCCTCGCCAGCCTCCCCAAATCCGACTCCGGGAGATAAGGCAATCCCGGTTTCTTTGATCAACTTTTCACAAAATTTAAGAGAACCCAATTTTTTATACGGTTCAGGTATTTCCGCCCAAAGATACATGGTGGCCTTGGGTTTTTTGACCGTCCATCCCAAAGCGGTCAGACCTTCGTGTAAATAGTCTCGCCTTGTCTGATAAATAGAAACCAATTCATTCACGCACCCCGGCCATATTTCAAGAGCTTTGACTCCTGAAAGTTGAATAAAAGTGGGTGCGCCATAATCAATATAGGATTTGAATTTCACCAATGGGCCCAATAATTTTTCTGGTCCACACGCCCAACCCAACCGCCATCCTGCCATGTTGAAAGTTTTGGAAAAGGAATGGAATTCGAGTCCCACATCTCTCGCGCCGGGAATTTCGAAGAAACTGATGGGGCGATATCCATCAAAAGCGATTTCCGAATAGGCGTTATCGTAACAAACCAAAATCCCATATTTTTTTGCGAAACGAATGACTTCTTTTAAGTAGTGCGTATCCTCGATAACCGCGGCGGTGGGATTGTTTGGATAATTTAAAAAGAATATTTTTGCTCGCCGTGCGATTTTTTCGGGAATCTTTTCAAGTTCGGGAAGATAATTGTTTTGTTCGTTGATCGGCAGCAAATGAGGCACTCCCTGGGACAAAACCACCCCATAAAAATGAACTGGATAGCAGGGACTTGGAACCAAGGCAATGTCCCCCGCTCTCAAATAGGATTGGCACAGATTTGCAATTCCTTCTTTAGATCCAATCAACGAACAAACTTCACTCTCGGGATTAATTGAAACGTCAAATCTCTTCTTCATCCAATCCGCCACAGCCTTGCGAAATTTCGGCATGCCTTTCGCTTGTGGGTAACGATGCGTTCTGGGATGGTGAGAAACGGTATCCACCAAACGATCGATGATCGGCTGTGGAGTTGGCAAATCAGGATTTCCCATGGAAAGATCAATAACATCCAGTCGATTGGCGGCGGCCTCTAAGCCTAGAGTTTTGATCCTTCCAAATATATAAGGAGGTAGATTCTTAAGTTTCTGGGGAGCGGCGATCATGGGGTGAGGATTCTAATAAAATAGAATCCCAAATTGACGCGTTCAGACCCGGCAATCGACGGGTGGCGCCACAATGGTGACGACCTCCTCTTACGTCTGAGCAGGTCTCACGAATTTAAAAAAACCGATTTAGAAAGAACTGGGCGTTTTAACGAGTTTCTTCAAAGCCAAGCTGGGCTTAAAAGAAATTTTTCGGCCCACAGGAATTTGAATCGTCTCTCCTGTTTTGGGATTGCGCCCTGGCCGGGCTTTTCTCGATTTCACCTTAAAGGTCCCCAATCCGGACAAAGAAATTTTCCCCCCCTCCGATATGGTGGCCCGAATAGATGAAACCACAGCCTTGACTGCCCGAATAGCTTCTGAACGACGGAGACGAGCTTCATGGGTAACCCTGTCGATCAATTCATTCTTCTTCACAAGAATCCTCCTGACGTAAATACATCAAAATAATGCGATTTATGGAACGCTTTTACTTTAAGGGATTTGGATAATCTTGCAAGGCTTTTTTTGAAGTTGACGATGGCCCAAAACGCAGTATTTCAGTCCCCTTCTATCTTTAACCAAAAGGAATTGACGCCGTGCTTCTTGAAGATCCCGTTGGGCTTGATCTCTTTTCTTCAAGGCAAGAAAGGCTTGAGATCGGCTCCAGAGCACAAAACCCAGAGGGCCTCGTAAACGAAGGGCTTTATAAATTCGGATAGCTTTGTTCATATACGGCAAGGCTTTGTCAGAAAAACCCATCATTCGAAGAGCATTTCCCTGACCACAACTGGAATAAGCAATTCCAAAATGGTCTTTGGCCTGCGAAAAAAATTGACTCGCCTTTTGATACAAATGAAAGGACTCTTGTGGTTTTCCTCTCATTCGAAGGGTTCCCCCTAAGCCAGCCCGCGCGTAGGCCAAGCCACTGGGATCCTTTAATAAAGAGTATTTCTCCACGCTGAGACGAAGTTGTTTTTCTGCTTGTGCGAATTGACAGGCAAATCTGTGAGTGGTTCCCAAGGCCCAAAGAACATAGGCTTCTCCTTCTATGTCTTTGGATTTTTTATAGGCAGATAAACACTTTTTAAGAAGAGATAGGGCTTGTTGGTATTTTCCCAAACCCCGAATGCACATGGCTTTTCCCAATTGAGCATCCGTCCATTCTCGTGATGTTCCGTGGCGGAGAGAGAACTCCTCCCCCTTTTTATACCACCGAAGAGCAACCTTGAAATCTTCGACTTGGCGGCAGACATCTCCAAGTCGACAAGCGGATTCGAAGCTGGGTTTTAGTTGAAACCACTTCTCATAGAATTGACGAGCTTCTCGAAAACGTCCCGCTTGTTGGTGAGCATTTCCACGAGATTCGTACGAATCAGCGAGAGTTTGTGATTTATCGTTTGGAATGTTGGAAACGACGACGGGCCTTGGGCTGCCCAGGCTTTTTGCGTTCAACCATGCGGGGGTCTCGCGTCAAAAGCCCTTCTTTGTGAAGAATTGTTCTCAAATTGGGTTCTAAAGCCACAATGGCCCGAGCGATACCGTGACGAACAGCTCCCGATTGTCCGGTAACTCCTCCACCTACAACAGTAATATGAAAATCCATTGCATTGGCTCCTCGGGCGTGATGGAGCGGAGCAGTAGCATCCGCTTTGGCGCGAGGATGTCCGCCAAAATATTCATTCACCGATTTGTTGTTAATGAGAAGTTGGCCGGTACCTTGAATGACTCGAACACGCGCCACGCTTTCCTTGCGGCGGCCTGTTGTCCAAAGTGGAAATGATACTGAAGTGACAGTGGTTGTTGCCATGAAATGAAGACCTTTTAACCTTTGCTGGATGGAGTAGCTGATAATTTTTTTGAGGCAAATTGTGCACCATGAGGATGAGTGGCGCCTTTATAGATTTTAAGACGGGTCATCTGCCGACCGCGCAATTTGTTTTTCGGGAGCATTCCCGAAACTGCCAATTCAATGGCACGCTGGGGTTTTTTTCTTAAAAATTCATCATAAGGAGTAATTGTTGCTCCTCCGGGATATCCCGAATGGCGGAAATCTATTTTCTGAACCGGTTTGTTATTGCCTGTGACGCGAATGCCTTCGGCGTTTACCACCACCACAAAATCTCCGCAATCAACATGAGGGGCAAAAAAGCTTTTATTTTTTCCGACGAGCTTCTTAGAAATATCACAGGCCAGGCGGCCCAACACCTGATTGTTCGCATCCACCAAATGCCATTGGCGTTTGATCGAAGATTGGGTGGGCTGAAAAGTTTTATTCAACATAGGCCGAGGTTCATACAATTAATCAATTCGCTGGTCAAGAATTTTTTACCCCTTTTCACCCTCGAGGTTTAAAAGAATTTTAATATCAGCTTTCTTCCTGAGCTCGGAAACATACTGATCATATCGATCTTTCATTTGCTTTTGATACAAGTAACCGGCCAAATCAAGCTTGATATCATCAAAACGCAGCCTTTTGGCGGCCTTTTTCTCCTCCACCATAATAATATGGTAACCAAATTCAGTTTCAACAACGTCTGAAATCCCTCCCACAGGCAAACCAAAGGCGGCTTTTTCGAATTCTGGTGTCATTTGTCCTCGGGAAAAAAACCCCAAATCTCCTCCATTTTTTGAGCTGGGGCCTTCGGATTTCTTATTGGCCAGGTCAATAAAGTCCGCTCCCTTGTCCAACTCTTTTTTAATCGCTTGGGCCTTGGCCAAGGCCGCTTGACGTTTTTTAAAATCATCGGTGCGTTCTGATTTCACCAGAATGTGGCGAGCATGAATAGACTCCCCGAGCTTGGACTTTAACACCTCAACAATTTGGTCAATTTCATTATCGGGATCAGGCTTAAAATCCTTGATAGTGAACTTCTTTTCAATTTCCGCGTAGAGTTCTCGTGCCTCTTTTTCGTACTGAGGCGTTAGTTCTTTTGGCTCATTTTCAGCTGATGAATTCTCCTTAACAGGAATGGCCACTTTGCTACGAATTTCATCTTCGGTTAGCCGCAGCACTTTTAATTGATCGTTGATTTTATTTTCAAATTCTTTTTCTGTGATCCCTTGCTGTTTGAGTTCTTCAAGAAATTCTTTATTTTCATTGGGGGTTAACTCTCGTTCAAAATCCTCTTTGGTGGGTTTGGCCCCAGGAGATAAAGTTTTGAAACGATTTTTTACTTGAAGGATCCCTTCCTCAAGCTGTCGTTTTGGAACGACAATCTTTTTTTTGTTGGCCTCCTGAAGCAGAAGTTTTTCCTCAATCATTTGATCCAGTAATAGTTTTTTATTGGCATTCTTCCATTCTGTTGTTGGAGTTTCAGCTGGAGCCATTTTCTTTTGTTGTTCCAACAGCGCCTCAAAATTATTTTCAAACTCACCTGAAAAAATCGCCTCCCCATTCACTGTGGCAATGCTTTTTCCGATGGTTTCTGAAAAACCCATGGAATATCCACAGAAAATTATTCCTATAGATATCCCGGTAAATTTTTGAAACTTCATGTCACATCCTCCTCAAAAAAACCTATTTTGAATAATTAAAACGATTGAATGTGGAAAAACAATAAAGGCGCTCACTCATTGTTCCACGTGGAACATCAAAGAATGCCTTGATTGACCAGCAGTTCGGCAATTTCAACCGCATTGAGAGCTGCTCCCTTCAACAAATTATCGGATACCACCCAAAGAGAGAGGCCATTGGGAGAAATAAGATCCTGTCGAATTCTACCCACATAGGTAATTTGTTGATCCTGGGCGGCCAAAGGCATGGGATATAGAGACTTTTCTGGTTCATCCTGCAGAACCACTCCAGGCGCTTTTGACAACAACATGCGGGCTTGCTGGGGGCTGATAGGATTTTCGGTTTCAATCCACACTGCTTCAGAATGGGAACGAAATACGGGCACCCGCACACAGGTGGCAGAAATTTCCATTTCTGGAGATTCCATTATTTTCCGCGTTTCGTTAACCATTTTCATTTCTTCTTTGGTGTAACCATTGTCCGTAAACACATCAATTTGGGGAATCAAGTTAAATCCAATTTGATGAGGAAATTTGGCGGAGGGGGGAATCTTTTTTCCAGAGGCCCAGGCTTTGGATTGGTTCTCAAGTTCGTGAATCCCTTTCGCTCCTGCACCAGAAACAGCTTGGTAGGTGGCTACACGTATGGTTTTAATTTTTACCGCATCATGGATTGGCTTCAAGGCAACCACCATTTGAATGGTTGAACAATTGGGATTGGCAATAATTTTTTTTTCCCGGGCGAGAGCATGAGGATTAACTTCTGGAACAACCAATGGAATTTCTGGATCCATTCTCCAGGCACTGGAATTATCAATAACAAAAATTCCTTTTTCAGCAAAAATCGGTGCGAATTCTTTGGAAACCGTTGCTCCCGCAGAGAATATGGCGACATCTAATCCTGAAAGTAATTCACTATCAAGTATTTCAACACATACTTGTTTTTTATTAAATTTTATTTTTCTTCCCGCTGATTTTTCACTGGCAAATAATCGAAGAGATTTGATCGGAAATTTTCGGTTTTCGAGCATTCGAACCATTTCCAGCCCCACCGCCCCGGTAGCGCCAACAACAGCAACATTGTATGTCTTTTTATTTACAGCGGTTCCAACAGTCATTCTGGTTACATCCTCCAAAATCTATCGCAATTTAAAACAGAAAAATGAAGCGGGGAATATATCAAATTCCGTCGGAAAGAAGCCCTCAATATAATTTTTGTATTGTCGGTTAATGAATTATTACCTTTTATCGGCTTCGGGGCAGGACCATCCGGGATTCGTGGCGCAAATCACAAAAATTCTCTTTGATTTAAATTGCAATCTTGAAGACTCCTCTATGATGCGCTTGGGATCTGAGTTTGCGATGTTTCTCATATTCACATCGAGAAAAAACCTTGCTGAAAAAAAATTCATTTTTAAAAAGAATTCCTTTGGTATGAAGCTGGGGATTAGGAAAATCACAAAGCAACAAGCTCAATTTCAACCCGCCAAAAAAGATTCCTATATCATTCGCGTGCACGGTAAGGATCAGCCGGGTCTTGTTTTTCACATAACAGATTTTTTAGCGAAAAAAAAATTCAACATCACAGACCTAAGGTCTCACCGTTCTGGTTTAGGCCAGTCACATGGATATATTCTTTTTATTGAGGGGGAGACCCTCGAGAAAAACTGGCTTCCTTCAATCAAGTTGGGATTAAAAAAATTGGGAACCAAATTGAGGGTTAAAATTGGTTTCGAGCCACTAAATAATCTGACGCTTTGATGTCGGTTCACCCTATAAGATTATTTCCCGATCCAATATTGGCGAAACCCTGCAAGCCAGTAGAAAAATTTGGGGCCGATCTTCGGCAGCTTATCACGGATCTCACCGACACAATGGCCTCTTCTCCGGGAGTGGGACTGGCGGCGCCTCAGATTGGGATTCCCTTACAGGTCAGTGTCATTGATATTTCTCGAGCGAGAACAAAAGGGCCCTCCAGCCACAATGGATTTGTGATTCTTATTAATCCCCGTCTCATCGAAGGACATGGGATTCAGAATCCCCGCGAGGGATGTTTGTCGGTACCGGATTTGCTGGGAAATGTTCGAAGATTCGAAACGGTCTTAGTTGAAACCCAATCTGTGAGGGGAGAATCTCATGTTTTTCGAGCCCATGGTTTCGAAGCTTTGGCTTTTCAGCATGAAATTGATCACCTGCATGGGATGTTGTTTTTAGATCGGGTTATCAACCTTGACACCGACATTTTCCGACGCAAAGTCAAATAGGCCCCACCCCGAATAAACGAATTGAAAAGTAGGGGTGTTTTTTGCGCGCCCGCAAGATCGTTTGCTTGATTATTCGCCATCTCACGCTACACTAAACCACGGGTTAATTGGCCCCAAAAATCATGGATATCTGGAAACGCGTTAAAGATCTCGTCTTATTGGATCTCACCATTCATCATGACCCTGATGGATTTTCTTCGTTTGATAGTTTAGGTTCTAGACAACGAAAAATCAGGTTTGATAATGCGATTCGCATTTGGATCTCTGTTCCCACCTATCTAGCCTGCGTTGTATTGTGGATTCAGAATTCGGTTTCTTCCCTTGCATCGATTTCTATGGTTTTTGGGTTTTTTGGGATCGTGCAATATGCAATAACGCGACTCAACACAAAGCTCTCTCATCCAAGGAAATTCGACTTCATTTTTTCCTCAGTTGATTTGGTAGCCATGTCACTTGCGGTTTATTTCACAGGAGGGGTCAACAGCCCGCTGTATTTCATTTATTTTATTCCACTGGTCGTACACGCTTTTCACAGAGACATGGGTGTTGTTATACACAGTGGGTTTGGCGGAGTATTGCTCTATGCGCTGGTCGTGGGTTCTTCTCTCACAGAACATAGTCCCGCCATGATTTCAAATTTGGGCGCCCGCCTTTTTTTTATGCTCTTGACTGCCAGCATCGCCTGTTTATCGCTGGTCATATTGCGCAAACAAGATGAACTCGAGAAAAAACAAATTCGCCAACTAAAAAATTTAACGTTGATTTCTGATGCGCTCAATGGATTAACCGATTTGAAGGATAAAAATGACACAACGCCAAAAATCATAACCCTCATCAATGAAGGTTTGGGGCCCGATCTCAAATGTTGGTCTCGATTTTTATTCCTTCAGCAAGATGGAGCCACCCTCAAATCCGCAACCATTACGACAGATGAACAAACGGATATCCAGCAAGAAATCCCTTGCCAATCATGTCCTGTCATGCGCAACAACTCAATTTTTTTATTGAACGATAAAAATCAAGATTTCGAATGTCCGACAGAGAAATTCTCGTTCAAATCTCATGTGTGCTTGCCTCTGGTGGGCGCAGAAAATGAACCCTTTGGAGTGCTTTTCACTGCCAGTCCCGAAGAACAGGCATTTCAGGCTGATGAATTAAAATTTCTTCAATTTGTTTCCAAGTCCATGGGGATGTCCATCCAACGTATTCATCAAATGAAGGAATTGAGAAAATCCCTGGAAATGAACAGTTGGGTGACGGCGATCACCATTGCCTCGTCGCGATCTGTGGAAAAAACACTTGAAACACTCCTTGATGGAATAGCCGCCATCCTTGATGCTAAAAAAATTGAATTGCTCCTTTATCAACACGGTCCCCATCAACCCCCCGCTCAATTGATGAGAGGAGGCGGCATAGAATCCGAATTGCCTAAAATGTTTTCTTTGGAAAACATGCAGGGAGAGATTTTGGGAGTTTTAAAAGTGGAAAAAACCAATCGATTTGAAAAATTTTCTTCTATTGAATTGGGGGCGGGGGATACCTTTACAAGGCGAGCCGCCTTGGCTATCGAAAATGCCCTCGCCCACGAAGCCAAACGCTCTCAAATCCGAGCCCTCCAAGAAGAATTCGAAAGAAAACGTGCCGCCTAATTCAGTTGGGGAGGAGAGCCTCTCGGGTGTAACGGCAAGTGGGATTCCAAAGCAACCATTCATTGATTCCCAAGTCCTCGGCTGCGTTGATTTGGTCTCGCACATGTTGCGCGGTATATTTCACTCCAAGACTGAAATCCTGTAGGTAAGGACGTAATTGGACATTAGGATTTTTCATGATTTTTTTTGTGTCACTGATTCCCCGGTAAATGGTTTCGTAGGGACTGTGGTTGGGGTTTTTGAGGCCATATTCTCCAAGGGCGTAATGAGAGGGGTACATCATGGGAGACACCACATCAACATGTTCATAAAGCCGGCTCAACCTCTGTCCTATCCCCATATCATCGTCATTGGAACCCACCAGACCAAAAACATCAATCGATAACTCAACACCCCGTTCACGGCATTTCTTGCGAGCGCGTTCCAAAAAATTACCCAATGCTTCCACTTTGGTCGTCGCGTTTGCAGGTTTGGAATAAACGCAAAGTTTGGTTGGACCGTCTGAAGGAAATCGAATGTAATCAAATTGAATGCCTTGAAATCCCAAATCCACCGCTTTCATGGCGATATCGATATGATAGTCCCAAACATGCGGGTTGAATGGGTCCGCCCAAGCTGAACCTTTTCTGTCCACCCACACATCCGAGCGGTATCCTTTCTCCTTGGCAAGAGGAATGGGCTGGGAAGATCGAACCGCCCAATCTGGTTTTTGGCGAGCCAGATGATTGTCGTGGAACACCACAATTCGAGCGATGGTATAAACGCCTCTGGCTTTCAAATAATTGAGGTAATCTTTGATATCCGGGATAGCGGCCACATAATTGGGCTTGCCCTCCAATGTGACACCAGGAATATACACGTCTCCTTCCGACTCTTTGATATCGATAACGGCTGTGTTTAATTCGGTTTCCGCAAATAATTTTTCAAAGCGTTCACGGCCTTTTTTGGAACCCGTATACCAGGAAGTCAGATGGATTCCTTTTACGCAAGAAGGGCGCCCATAAGGAACATCCCCCCACAAGGGGACTTCTGGTTTTGAGATTTTTTCTATGGGAGCTTCAGAGCATCCCGGTGAAACCATCAGTAAAAGTCCCAAGATGGAAAAAAGAATTCTGTGACGTGAGTTAATAAGCAGTTTCACTGACAGGAAGATTTAAAGGGCCACTTCTATCTTGAGAATTTTGAATTTCGTTTTCCCACCCGGCAAGTCGATGGTCACTTCCGCATTCACCTTGGAACCCAAGAGGCCTTGCGCAATCGGGGCATGAACCGAAATTTTACCAGCCGCCGGGTCGGACTCCTCGGGGCCCACCAAAGTGTATTCATAATCATCGCTGGTTTCGATTTCACGAATGGTGACTTTCATGCCGATAATTACTTCGTCTTTGGGAAGGTTCAAATCTTCAATAATTTTCGCGTTGGCCAGTTTGGTGTGTATTTCAGCTATTCGCCTCAAAGTCTCGCTTTGTTTTTCGCGAGCGAAGTGATAACCCGCATTTTCCCTTAGATCTCCTTGTTCTCGAGTTTCACCAATTTCCATCGACAAATCTCGTTTACGTTGCTCCAACATTTTAAGTTCGGCCATTAATTTCTCATGACCAGCCCGTGACATATATATATCGCTCATGATGCAATTAAACTCAAAAAAGGAGAGTTTTCACAACTCCACAAGGTTGGAATTTAAAATGGATACCAACGAAACCATCGAAGTGGGTTGCGACACCAGGCGCGATGAAAAAGCTTGGATGGTTTTCTTCGCCCGTATTTGAAACTCAGGCCGATCTATCAAACGGGTTAGACGAAATCCATTGCGGACAGCAATGGAATTTCCTGAAGGAATCACATTGTCGTTGTTATCTTTTAAACGAATCAGCAGATCTGGCCTGGCGTTATTCATGAAATACCCACCCAATTCCTCATCGAAAAATAACTGGTCATGAATTTCTTGCAATTGTACCGCCCATCCTTTCCAATTGTCTTTGTTTGAGCATTCGTACAAATCCAAAAGGCCTTGAATAAGAAAGGAAAAATCACTTTGTTGAGCTTTCACTATGCAAACACCATCACACCAACTTCGATACAGTTGAACCGCGGTTGAGTCAAACATTCTCCTATGAATGAATTGAGCTGTTTTCTCTGCCATTTCCAAATAGGAAGGGTCTTGCAAAACCTTAAAAGCTTGGATGAGGGCGCTGATCATCAACCCATTCCATTCCACCAAAATTTTTTCATCACGGGCAGGCCGGGGACGTTGATTGCGCACCGCCAATAATTTCTTTTTCGCCGATATTAAAGCTTCGGGATCAACAGAGGCCCCTGTTTGGGCGAGAATGTTTTTCCCGTCTTCAAGGTGGTGGGGATCCACGAAATTCCCCTGAAGGGTCGGTCCGAAGAATTTAATAAAGGCATCCGCTTCCTTTTGGGTCAAATGTTCTATTACTTGTTGAAGCGTCCAGAGATAAAAAGTTCCCTCTTTTCCCTCACTGTCAGCATCTTCCGCAGAATAAAAACCTCCTTCTGGGTGACCCAAGTCTTTGATGACATAGGAAACGGCTTCACGGGTTAATTCCTTCCATTTATTTTGCCCCGTTAACTTAAACAATTGAGCGGTGACGGAAATTAATTGCGCATTGTCATAAAGCATCTTCTCAAAATGGGGAACCAGCCATTTTTCATCCGTTGAATAACGGGCATATCCACCTCCCAATTGATCATAAATTCCACCCATCGATATTTTTTCCATCGTCAATTCCACCATGGCCAGTGCGTTGGGTTCGTGGGTCCGCTCAAAATAATCTAACAGGAAAGACAGATAAACAGGCATGGGAAATTTTGGCGCTGGACCGAACCCTCCAAACTTTGGATCAAACATGGATTGAAGTGACTCATAGGTTTGGCGGGCCAGGTTTCTTATCTGGAGGGGATCTGACACGGCCTGAGACGAATTCCCGGCGAACTGCTTTAACATTTCTGATATTTGTTCAGCCGATTCCAATATTTTGGATCGCTCGTGAAACCATATATCAGCCAATTGATGCAGAACAGAAGAAAAGCTTGCCCGTCCGTACCGCTCCTCCGGCGGAAAGTAGGTTCCCGCAAAAAAAGGTTTTAAGTCCGGGGTCAACCACACCGATAAAGGCCACCCTCCTGAACCTGTGAGGGCTTGGACCGCCATCATATAAATCGCATCCACATCGGGCCGTTCTTCACGATCCACCTTGATATTGAAAAAATTTTCGTTCATGAATTTGGCCGTGTTCTCGTTTTCAAACGATTCATGGGCCATGACATGGCACCAGTGACAAGTGGAGTACCCAATAGACAGGAAAATAGGGAGATTGGCTTCTTTGGCCTGTTTAAGCGCGTCCTCATGCCATGGATGCCAATTCACAGGGTTTTTGGCATGCTGACGCAAATAGGGGCTTTTTTCAGATTGTAAGGCGTTCAGGTTTAAGTTCCTTGCCAGCGAAGATTCTCATCGACGCGCCGCTTGAACAACAAGAAATTTTCTCGTTCAAAAATCTTTTCGTAATCCGGGTTATTTTCGAGTTCTTGAATCGCAGCAGTCAAAAAGAACCCATCATAGGGCAGCGCATTGCCAATTCGATCAGCCAAAATAAATTCCGGGTTTGTCATATAGCGCTTTTGCAAAGAGGGCATGGAGAAGCCGATCGGAAACAATTGGATGTTGGCACGGCACTCAAAATGAGGATGCAGGCTTTGTTGGGCCACCAGGGAGGCTTGATCCGGTATCAATCGTTTTATCTCAGAAAAAGCCTCCGTTCGAGCGCGAGCTTGATTCCGGAAAAAACGGGGGGAATTTAAAATCCCAAGCCCAGCTACCACCAACAAGATCGAAATTATAAATGGAATAATTTTTCCGCCGCGCCATACCACCAATCGTTGAGCACCCAAGACCGCTCCCACGAAAATAAAAGGTTGTGACGGAAGAGAATAAATATCCGCCAAAGACAGTTGCGTGGAAGCTTGAGACAGGAGATGTGGCATCACACTGATGACGGGGGGAATTAAAAACAGCGGAGACAAGAAAGTTAAACCGGCCGTCGGAAAAAAATAACAAAAAAACCGCCAATATTTACTGGGTTCATAGGCCAAAGCACGCAACAATCGGGTTGGCTCCAGAAATAAACCTCGTACAATTTCTTCAAAATTTGAACCCAACAATGGATAACGCGTAAAAAGAAGTGACTCTGAGGAACCTTCAATGAAGTGAGGGATAAAATATTGGGTGTGAAACAAAAACACCGCTAAAGACAAGACAATCAAGCTGGCCCCCGCGACCCGCCATTTTTGTTGGAAAATTAACAACAAACCAAATCCACACAAAACAACCGACAGATCTTCTTTGGCTGCCAATGAACCAAGCGCGAATAAAAGCAACATCACGGGCTTATTACTTTTCCAGGCCCACAAGGCGGCCATTAAACAAGGCAGGAGCCACGTATCTGGATGAAAATCATTGGAAATAGAATGGTTGAAATAGGGGGAACAGGCCAACAGAAGAGAGGCCAACCCACCAGCCGAAAAACGCCCTGTGATTTTTTGAGCCAGAATCCAAAAAATAAATACGGCCGAGCACATAAAAACGGCCTGTGCCACCAGAAGCACTGCGGAGGTGGGGAAAAACCGATAAAAAAAAGATAAAGGCCACAAAATCCAATTCACATGAACTGACATGAAATTTCGTTCCAAATCCGAGCTAAAAAACCAGTTTCCATTCGCCGTGTTCCAGCAAATATTGGAGAAAAAACCCAAGTCAAAGGCATGGGTGCTCAACATGAAATGGGCTCGGAGTTTGTGACTGATGATTCCCATCAAATGAATCAACAAGGCGATACCCATGATCCTATCTTGAAATGGTTTTGGAAGGCCGTCCAAATTTTTGGCGAAATCATCAAGACCTCTACGAAAATGAGGTCTGATAAGAGCGAAAAGCCCAAGGATCACCAATAAAATCCCCAGGGAATCGCCCAAAGATCGAATAGAAATACGTTGACCCAACACTTGACCTTGAAAGGAAAAAATCCAGGGGAAAAAGGCCACAAAAATTCCGCCTAGGCAGAGAAGTGTGATGGTTTTTAATAGGTTTTTGGTCATTTTCAGGTTGTGTTGCCAATAATTCGTCCATAGGCGAGATTTGGCCAAAACTGTGCCCGGTAAGTACCTCAAATTCGGAGGGGGAGGGATTCGAACCCTCGATACGGTATAACCCGTATACCGGTTTAGCAAACCAGCGCACTAGGCCACTATGCGACCCCTCCATCAAAAACCAAATTCATGAAAATTGAATGTGCCGGAGTATACAAAAGGGAATTTGCTGGAATGGGAGAGTTTAAGCGGCTTTCCTCTGGTCTTGAGGGGGTTTCCAAGCGACCACGCGGTTTCGTCCGGACCGTTTGGCCGAGTAAAGTGCTTCATCGACAGCATGCAACAATTCACTTTGATTTGAGATGCCGATTGAGGGACAGGTGGCCAAACCCACACTCACTGTCACATGGACAGGTTTTCCTTCAAACAAAAAAGGTTCGTTCGAAACGTCGCGTCTAATTTTTTGAGCAATCTCCTGAGCGCGTCTACATGGCGCACCAGGTAAAAGAACCAGAAATTCTTCCCCACCCATTCGCCCCACCGGATCAATCCGGCGTGCGGATTGCTTCATGATTTGTGCCACACGAACCAATACTTCATCTCCAAAAGGATGGCCGTAACCATCATTGATTCTTTTGAAATGATCAACATCAACAAGCAAACAAGTTAAGGGGGAGATCCGAGAACCTTCGATTTCGATATTCATCCTGTCGTTCATATATCGTGCGTTGAAAAGCCCCGTGAGCCCATCGGTGGTTGCCAAATGGTTTAGGGTTCGATTGGAATCTTCGACGTTTTTCGATTCCAGTCTGAGGTCATCATTTTTCTTGCCGAGTAAATATCCAACAATGGAGAAAATCATAACGGAAAATAAACCGGTACAAATATAGATTTCGTGATGATGGCTCATTTCTTTTTTTAAAAACGCCATCCACCACTCATGACGCGATGAAAAGGCCCGCCACAAGAACCAGCTGAAGGGAACCATCAATCCAGCTAAAATCCCGCCGATGGAAAACAGTAACCGACCAACCATACTTCAGAAGGATAAACGAGATTTGAGGAAATTTCACCTAAGAGAATAAGGAGAGGGTAGGGTGGGGGGGTTGCTAATCTTGGTAGGCAATCTGTGGATTCCCTTGACTTTCCATGCCCGCGAACCGTTGGGAAAGTTGGCAATCCAGCTTGGACCATTCTCGAACATAGAGGCCATATACTTGCTCACCCATGAGTTCTCGACGCCACACCACTTCACACAAACAAATAGATTCATGGTTTCTGTAGTATACGATGGCACTTAAAAAAGTGCCCACGGGAACTCGGTAGGTTACTTTTAGTCGCAGTCCCGTTCTTGAAATATCAAGAGCCTCGCCAGTCACCACACATTCAAACTCTGAGATGGCGGGGTCATCCCCCATATTCAGAAGATCAACTTGGAATTGACCCTCGAGTCTTGGATGTTGTCTTCGGTCCCTGTTATCCATGTCTGAAGTCTAAAGGAAAACTGTGACAAAGCAATGACAAAATCCAAAAAATCTTGTGAATAAATGGGTTTTGTATTGAAAAATCAGCTCAAAAAAAATTTGCGCTTGGGAACTATCCCTCTGGAACTTCCGAGACAACCGACGCGATTGCGGCCACTTTATCCCCTTCTTCCAGGCGAACCAGCCGAACCCCTTGGGTATTGCGGGATATAACTGAGAGATCTTTACAATGAAGCCGAATGGCCATCCCTTTTTCAGTCATGATCATCACATCATCTTTATCGGTGACCAACCGAATCCCCACCACAGGCCCATTTCGATCGGTCGCTTTGATGGTGATGACTCCTTTGCCACCCCGGGATTGATCTCGATATTCAGAAAGCTCTGTCCGCTTGCCATAACCAAACTCACAAGTGGTAAGAAGCGTTAAGTTCTTCTCTTCTTTGGGATCGACGACTTCAAGACCGACCACCTGGTCGCCTGTCTCAAGCTTGATGCCGCGAACTCCACCGGCTCCTCGGCCCATCGCCCGAATTTCGCTCTCGGGGAACCGAATGGACATACCCGCGCTCGTGGCCAATAGGATGTCTTTTTTACCGTCTACCAACTTGGCCCCAATCAAAATATCGCCTTCGTCCAAACCCATCGCGATAATGCCGCTCTTGCGGATACTGTCGAATTCTGTGATCGGTGTCTTCTTGATTTGACCGCCCCGCGTGCAAAGCGTGAGAAAACCTTCTGTGCCTTCCGAGAATGAACGAATGGCAATGGCGGCCGTAATCTTTTCCGTGGATTCGATGGGAATAAAATTGGCCATAGCTTTTCCACGCGCCGTTCGTCCGGCGTCTGGAATTTCATAGACACGAATGCCATAAACGCGACCGCGGCTCGTGAAAAGGAGCAAGTGCGCCAAAGTGCTTGTCACAAATACTTGTTCCACAAAATCTTCTTCCTTGGTGGTCATTCCAGTCAAACCACGTCCGCCACGCCCTTGAGCACGGTACGTGTCCGCCGGCAACCGTTTCACATAGCCGGTATGAGAAATGGTGACCACCACTTCTTCATCAGCGATAAGATCTTCAACATCGAATTCTTCAAATGAAGCTTGAATTTGGGTGCGGCGTTTGTCCCCGTATTTGTCCCGAATAGCGGTTAATTCTTCTCGAATGATCGCCATCACCTTTTTCGGGTCCGCTAGAATACCCTTAAGTCGAGCAATCGTTTTGATCAGTTCTTTGTATTCATTTTCAAGCGCTTCCCGCTCTAAGTTGGTCAATTGATGTAGACGCATGTCCAAAATGGCTTGGGCTTGTATCTGAGAAAATTCAAAACGTGCTATTAATTTTTCACGAGCCGTGGGCGTGTCTTTTGATTGACGGATAATTTTTATGACTTCGTCCAAATGATCAATGGCTATTCGAAGTGCTTCCAAAATATGGGCCCGCGCCTCGGCCTTGGCCAATTCAAATTGGGTCCGTCGTATGACCACCTCTTGGCGGTGAGCCAAATAATGAGTAATCGTGTCTTTAAGTGACAAAACCTTGGGTTTTCCACCAGCCAAGGCCAACATAATGACGCCAAAAGAAGTTTCCAACTGGGTCATCTTATAGAGCTGATTCAAAACGATTTGCGCGTTCCCATCGCGTTTGATTTCAATGACCATCCGTATCCCTTCACGGTTCGATTCATCTCGAAGGTCGGATATCTCCGTAATCTTTTTATCACGAACCAATTCCGCAATGCTTTCGAGCAAAACTGCTTTGTTCACTTGATACGGTAATTCATTAACAATAATGGCTTGGCGACCGCCTTTGATATCTTCGATTTCAGTCTTGGCGCGAACACGCACTGAACCTCGGCCCTTTTCAAAATAATCCTTGATGCCCTGTTTACCAAGAATAATTCCACCCGTCGGGAAATCGGGGCCCTTCACAAATTTGGACAGTTCTTTAATTTCAATTTCCGGATTTTCGATGACAGCCATCGTCGCGTCACACACTTCGGTGATGTTATGGGGGGGGATATTTGTGGCCATACCCACCGCAATGCCAGAGGACCCGTTGATCAGCAAATTGGGAAGGCGCGCTGGCAAAATGGACGGCTCCCGCAAAGAACCATCATAGTTGGGGACGAAATCAACTGTTTCTTTGTCAATGTCAGTTATGAGCTCATCGGTAATCCGAGCAGGACGCACTTCGGTGTAGCGCATCGCCGCCGGAGAATCTCCGTCCACAGAACCAAAGTTGCCTTGACCGTCAATGAGGGGGTACCGAAGAGAAAAATCTTGAACCATGCGAACCAACGCGTCATACACCGACAAATCGCCGTGGGGGTGATACTTACCCAAAACGTCTCCAACGACGCGAGCTGATTTCTTGTAGGGCTTGTTGTAGGCCAATCCCATTTCATCAATGGTGTAGAGCACACGACGATGGACTGGTTTTAGACCATCTCTCACATCAGGGATGGCGCGCCCCACAATTACGCTCATGGCGTAATCGATGTAAGAGGTTTTCATTTCATCTTCAATGTTGGTTGGAGCAGTGCGAAAATCCGTTTGTTTTGGTTTTTCTTCCTTGGCCATGGAATAGATCTCCTAAATTAGATGTCTAAATTTTGTACATCGAGCGCGTGGGTTTCAATAAACAACCGTCTCGGCTCCACTTTGTCACCCATCAAGGTTGAAAATATTTTCTCAGCCTCGACTTCATCTTCGAGTTTCACTTGAAGGAAACGTCGATTGTTGGGGTCCATGGTGGTCTCCCATAATTGCTCAGGATTCATTTCTCCCAGTCCTTTGTACCGTTGAATAGAGGCGCCCTGTTTTCCCGCTTCCTTGATGGCCTCGACCAACTCCTCAACAGTTTTGACATCGCGGTCACCCTCTTTCATGCGAACCCGGTACAAGGCCTTGGCTTCATGAATGGCTTTGTCTTCCAGCGTCACATCAAACCCCACCGATTCAAATTTCTTGAGAACGGTTTGAAGTTTTGGAATTTCAGGGAATTCTTTGACGTCAGATAAAATATCCTCCTCGGTCAATTCACTCGCCTCGTCGCCCGAGGTTTGAGATTCAGCCAACAATTTCTCTCGTCTTTTTTTCATGTACTCCGGTTTAAATTCTTTCCATTCCTTTTCTGAGGTAAAGAAGCGGGTCCCTTTGTCATCTTCCACCGCGTAGAGAGGGAGTTTGTCGACTTTAAGGGCTTCCACAAATTTTTCCCAGCTCAAGCCCTTGCGACGAAGTTTTGTTTTGAGAGATTCGAATTCCACCAAGTCGCTCACCAACGCTCTCAATTTCGCGGGTTCCACTTGACCGGCCTCTTTGTCTCCTTTCAGCCGGACCACCTCGGTCGATTCCAAAGCTTGATCCAAAAGCCATTTCTCCATTTCTTCGACGGTGTCGACGTAAAATTCTTTTTTGTTCTTCGACACTTTATAAAGAGGAGGCTGCGCAATAAAAATATGGCCATTATCGACCAGAGCGCGCATTTGCCTGAAAAAGAAAGTCAGAATCAATGTTCGAATATGAGCCCCGTCCACATCGGCGTCTGTCATAATTACGATTTTGTGATATCGGAGTTTTGCAATATTAAATCCGTCCGACTCGGCTCCCGCCGTTGAACCCACACCACAACCGATTGCCGTTATCAACGTGCGAATTTCTTCATTGGCCAAAACTTTGGCGATTCGAGATTTTTCACAATTGATTATTTTCCCTCTGAGCGGAAGAACCGCTTGAAAGGCCCGATTTCGGCCTTGTTTGGCAGAGCCGCCGGCCGAATCCCCTTCCACAATAAAGAGTTCGCATTTCTCGGGGTCCCGTTCTTGGCAATCGGCCAGTTTGCCAGGCAAGGAAGCCGAATCAAGCGCCCCTTTGCGCCGGGTTAATTCACGCGCTTTCCTGGCAGCTTCTCTGGCCTCAGACGCCGTCACAATCTTTTCACAGATTTTGCTGGCGGTGGCCGGGTTTTCCTCAAAAAACGTTCCGAGCGCGTCGCCGACAATTGATTTCGTAAGGCCCTCAATTTCTGAATTGCCCAGTTTTGTTTTGGTTTGTCCCTCAAATTGCGGGTTGGGAACTTTTAGCGACAAAACCATGGAAAGGCCTTCGCGGCAATCTTCTCCATTGATTCCCAAATCGCGACCTTTGGTCAAATCTCTTTTTTTGATGTAGTCGTTGATAACGCGGGTTAAGGCTGATCGAAAACCAGCGAGGTGAGTACCGCCTTCTATCGTGTTTATGTTGTTGACAAAAGAATAAGCCTGTTCGGCATAGGAGTCGTTGTATTGGATCGCCACCTCGACCACCACGCCATCTTTTTCTTTTGAGACATAGATGGGGTTGGGGTGCAGAGATTTTTTATGCGCATTCAAATATTTAATGAATTCGTTGATTCCGCCTTCATAGTGGAAGGTGTGTTGTTTATCATCGCGTTCGTCAACGATTTTGATATGTGCGCCTGCGTTGAGAAAAGCCAATTCTCGGAGCCGGTTTGACAAGGTGTCAAATGAAAACTTGGTGGCCGTAAATATACTGTCGTCAGGCAAAAATGAAACCTTGGTTCCATGTTTTTCAGTTTTTCCAATGACCATCACAGGACCGTCTGGTTTCCCTATTTTATACGACTGCGCATAAACCTTTCCGTCCCGGTACACTTCGGCTTTGAACCACTTGGAGAGCGCGTTCACGCAAGTGATGCCCACGCCATGCAAGCCGCCTGACACCTTGTAGGCGGATTTTTCAAATTTTCCACCCGCATGGAGTGTGGTCATGATGATTTCAAGAGCGGATTTTCCTTTCAGCTTGGGATCTTTTTCATCTTTTTTAACGTCAACGGGAATTCCACGACCATCATCTTCAACTGAAAGTGAACCATCTTCTTTAATAATGACCTCGATGTTTTTTGCAAAGCCCCCCAACACCTCGTCGATTGAGTTATCAACGGCCTCGTAAACCAAATGATGAAGTCCCTGCGCGCTTGTGGAACCAATGTACATGGCCGGTCGCTTACGGACCGCCTCCATGCCTTCGAGAACGGTAATTTGTGCCGCGCCGTAACCGGAAGAAGTTTCTTCAGTTTGTGCTTTTGTCACTTCAATTTCCTCCCTTGGAAAACTCAAATTGAATATCGGTAATCACGCGTCGCCCCATGGCTTGATTAACGCGAGATAAAATCCTCTCTTTCGAATACATCAGTTCTTGTCTGTGCGCTGCCGAGGGGACAGTCACCACCAATCGCGATCCTTGAATGGCCGTTGCCTCGCATCCCCGAACAAGGGTTTTCGTTTCTTTGTCCCAAATCTCAAACACCGCGTATAGTTGGGGGTCGAACCGCAACGCCCTCAAAATACCTTCCACCGCTTGATTGGCTGGCATTTGATGCGATTCGCCTGTTTTCAAATGGGTTCTGAACCGCTCATGCATAAATTTCTTCTCGCTTTACTCCCGAGGAATCAACTCGAAAGACCGCCGCGGGTAAATCCCGTTCGCGCGGCCACGATTCAAGACCCGTCATGGTGACAAAACATTGGCCCGTGCGCGAGAGCTCTTCCAACAAATGAGCGGCTCGCTTCGCATCCAACTCGGAAAGGACATCATCCAGCAAGCAGATGGGCTTTTGTCCCAATTTTTCTTCCACATAAGGAATCTCCGCGAGCTTAAATGCGACGGCCGTGGTTCGTTTTTGTCCTTCCGAAGAAAATTGCCGGGCCGCTCGTCCATTCATGAGGAACAACACATCATCTCGATGCGGCCCCATCACCGTTGAACCCATCGCCAACTCCTGCGCTTCACATCGATTCATCTCTTCAAACCAGCGGGCCCCTGCCGTTTCATTCCAGGGACCGATAAAAGAGGGCTTGTACTCAAGGCTCACATTTTCTTGATGATCACTGATTCGTTCTTGAATTTTTGAAACGCGTATTGAAAATTCTTCCAGAAATTCAGCTCGCTTTCGGCACAAAATCAAACCCTGTTCGACGACCGCTTGATTCCAAGGAACCAAAGCTTCTTTTCCAATAACTCCTTCCGCCAATTGCCTCAAAGCTGCGTTGCGTGATTTTACAGCTTCAGAATATTTCCGGAGAACGGCGGAATACATAGGGTCCACCTGACACAAAATCATATTCATGGCCCGTCGCCTGAGCTCCGGTTCACCTTTGACCAAAGCCAAATCTTCAGGAACAAAACTCACCAAAGGGACCCGGCCCATTAAGTCTCTTAATTTGACGGGAATTTTTCCATTTTGTCGAACAACTCGCACGGACCCCAACCGATATTTCATTTCAAGCGAGAGAGGATCAAACCCTTCCTCTTCGTAATGAAAATCTCCCTTGATGAAAAAGCCCTCTTGGTTCCACTCAACCAATGTTTCTGGTTCTGCGCCCCGGGGAGAAAACCCTGTGGTGAGTACCGCAATGGCTTCAATAACATTTGTTTTTCCGGCCCCATTGGAGCCAATCAACAAATTAACACCCGATTCAACTTCCAACTGTAACTCTTTGTGATTGCGAAACTGTCGAAGCGTAATTGTGCGGAGAAACATTCCTAGAGGCGCGCGCGAGGGGTCAGATTTTCATCGGCATCATCACATACCGATAGGCTTCATCGTCGGCCGGCCGTATCACGCCTGGATTGAGCGCGGTGGTCAATTCAACCACCACATCGGTTTGCTCCAATGCTTTAAGAACATCGATCAAATAAAGAGGATTAAAAGCCACCTCGAGTTCACTTCCCTCATAGTTGGTTGAGAGTTCAGACTCTACTTCAACGCGACCTTGGGCCGCAGCCTGAATTTTCATAACTCCCTTGGTTAATGTTAATCGAACCGATCCCCCACGCTCCAGGGTTCCCACAGCAGCTCGTGTGACGGATGAAAGAAACGCGAGGCGATTCAAACGAAGTTGAATCTCTTTGGACTTCGGGATGACTTGCTCAAAATTTGGGAAATGTCCTTCAATTAAGCGGGAGAGAATAACAGTGGAACCATCCGAAAAGCTGGCTTGATTGTCGGTAAATGAAACCTTAAGCGTGTCAGATGATGAGTTTTCTTCGGATATAAGACGCATGACTTCTTGAACGGCTTTGGTTGGAATGATGACTTTAATTTGGAGATCTTTTCCAGGAACGGGTCTTTGAATATAGGCCAAACGGCGCCCATCAGTTGCAACGGCGATTGCTTTTCCCGCATCCACGATAATATGAACACCATTTAAGACATAACGAGTTTCATCAGAAGAAGCGGCAAACATGGTTTTTTTGAACATTTCTTTGAGCGTGGCTTTGGAAATGGTGACCGCTTTTGATTCTTCAAACTCAGGCAAAACAGGATAATCTTCTTTGGGAAGTCCCGTGATATTTAAACGGTCCCGGTTGGATTTCACTTCAATCTTATTGTTTTCAGAAACCTCTAACTTTACTTCCCGGTCATCTTCCAATGTTCTCAAAAAGTCAGCCAAAATTTTAGCGGGAATGGTCACAGCGCCCTTCTCGATGATATCCGCTTTAATCCACGTTCGAATTCCTACTTCCAAGTCTGTGGCTGATAAACGTAAACCTTGATCAGAAGCCTCAAAAAGGATGTTTCCCAAAACAGGAAGCGTGCTTCGAACCGAAATAGCTGATTGAACAATTTGGATTCCTTTAAATAAATCAGCCTTGGTTAGATGTAGTTTCATTAACTGACTTCTTTTATTTTGAGAAGAAGACGTAGAAGTCGTCGTATATGTGTTCGTCGCCATGATAACTGGGACCTCCCAGATTAAATTTTCTGATTGTCAGACTCTTTCAAAGAAACTTTTAATTCGCGTCTCAAGTGGATAACTTTCCCCGCTTATCCCAACCATCCCCATCTTTTACTTTTATCCACAGTTTCACACCACTTACTAAGAATCCATCCACAACTTATCCAGGCCAATTAAGGCGTTATAAGCAGGCTTTCCTCTCGAATATCTTGTGTGATTTTATTAACCAACGCTACAAAATAAGGGTCTCCACTAAGCTTGTTTTTGATTTTACTGCAGCCGTGCATAACCGTTGTGTGATCTTTGCCGCCAAAACCCGCCCCAATTTCAATGGTGGAAAGTTCGGTCAAGGTTCGGCATAAATACATGGCCACTTGTCGGGGAAACGCGATGGCGTCGGTGCGACGTTTGGATTTCATGTCTCGTAGGTCCAAATTAAAATGTCGCGCCACCACTTTTTGAACTTGCTCAATCGTTACAGGTGCCGCATGGTCAGGGCCTGTTAAAATGTCTTTTAAAACAGTTCGAGCGGTATCGACTGTCAATGGAAAACCGGTCAAATTTGCGTAGGCCATTATTCTCGTAATAGAGCCTTCCAATTCTCGAATGTTCGTTTTGATATGGGAAGCAACGAACAAAATCACGTCATCGGGGGCTTGTTGACCGGATTCAGCGGTCTTCTTCCTTAATATAGCGATGCGCGTTTCCAGATCCGGCGGTTGAATATCGGCTATGACGCCCCATTCAAACCGAGAAATGAGCCGATCCCCGACCAAGGTTTCTTTGGGGGGGCGGTCAGAGCAGATCACAATTTGTTTGCGCGAGTCATAGAGGGTGTTGAACGTGTAGAAAAATTCTTCTTGAGAAGATTCTTTTCCCATAAGAAATTGGATGTCATCAATCAGCAAACAATCCAGCCCCCGGTACTTGGATCGAAATTCTTTCATTCGTTCAAAACGAATAGCATCGATGAATTCATTAATAAAACGTTCGCTGGGAACGTAGGTGATTCTGGCGTTGGGTTGATTTTTAAGTATGTGACGGGCGATCGAATGAAGCAAATGAGTTTTTCCGAGCCCCACGCCTCCATAAATGAAAAGCGGATTGTAAGTCCGTCCTGGGTCGCGCGCCACGGCCTCGGCGGCGGCTTCAGCGAATCGGTTGGAAGGTCCCACCACAAAATTATCAAACGCATATTTGGCTTCTATTTTGATTTCGTCGGCAAAAGCGTTGGTTTTGGTAGATGAAGAGGAGGTTAGTTTGATGTCGGTTGAGGGTTTGTATTGAGTGGGGACAGGCAACATTGATTCATCGGCTTGGGTTTCAAAACTTAATTTGATTTGGCTTCCCAAAAACTCCGACAACAAGTTTTCAATGCGGGTTTGATAATGAGCTTTAATCCAATCAGAGAAAAATCGATTGGGCACGCGAAGCACAAATTGACCCTCTTCGTTTTTTACCGCCTTCAGCGGTTTCAGCCACAGATTAAATGTTTCGTCTTTAAGTTCGGGTTTAAGTTGGCCAAGGACAAAATCCCAAAGTTCTTCGTTTGTTTTGCTTGTGATCATCATGAGTTAGGTATCCGTCGGGGAAAATTTGTTTTAAAAATGAAGGGTGGAGCATACCAAAAATTATTTTTTACGCAACGGATAGGCGAGCAAGATCGCATTGGCGATTTCCACCATGGGCTTTCTCTGGTCGCGGCTGGTCTTTTGCAGCAGTTGATGGGCTTCCATTTCACTCAACCCATCCTTTTGCATGAGCAGTGCCTTGGCTTGGTCCACCTTTTTACGGTCTTCTAAGGCTTGTTTGGTTTCCAGATTTTCTTGTCTTAATTTGGTGTTTTCAATGGCCACCGCGGCTTGATTGGCCACCGCTTGTAAAATTTTGATCTCCAAATCCGTGAAATTATGAACCTGATGGGTATAGCTGTTAATCACCCCAATAACACGCCCTTCAATCTGCATAGGCATGGAAATCATTGATACAAAGCCCTCTTTGCGTGCCACTTCGGGATAGCCATAACTTTTGTCCTTCGTTACATCTGCCACCACCACCGGTTTTCGGTCTTGAACAGCTCGGCCGGAGACACTTTCACCCACCTTAACGGGGGGTTTGTTGATGTACAGAGGGCTCAAAGCTTGGGTGGCAGCTATACGCAACTCCCCTTTTTCAGGGTCCAACAGCATCAGAGAACAGGTTTTTGATTTCATGACTTCTGCCGTCATTGTCACAATCAACTGTAGAATCTCTTGCAGATAACTTTTTGAAACAAGGCTCTGGCTGATATGCCAAAACAGCTCGATTTCTTTTTGATTACCCAAATCCGTATATGGAATGCCCAACTCTTCTAAATGCATAATTGTTTCTCCTCGTAATTAAATTTTTCCCACAAAATCTTGAGGCAAAAAAAAACGCCCTTTGATCAAACCGTTGATCAAAGGACGTCCGTGTCCAAACCTTAAAATAGTTTCCGTCGATGAAACTCTGGCCACACTAATTAAAATCCCGCCAGAAATCAACGCTTTTATTTCCGCTCAGGCGTGGCGGTTCAGATGTCTTATTTTTTTAATTTTTATTTCAATCATTCGTGAGGCTTTGATGTCCCATGGCAATTTTTCATCAGGGGAGTTGTCCCTTCTTTTTTCTGAATGGGGGATCCGGTCATAGAGATCGGCAAGGCCCAGAGACACAGTGGGCATGACCTCTAAAGGGCGACTGTCCCTCGTTGGTGCGATTCCCGGTTGGATTGAATGGACCGGAGCGGCAAAGCCCTCTTGTTCAGAGGATAGGAAGAGCGCTGTCCATAGAATCAACCCGGATAACCATGGAGGCAACCAACGGCGCCACCCGAGGTGGCTGCTCCCGATTTCGTTGATGAGCAGAGCCTCGGATTTTTTGCTTCTCAAAATCCGCAGCGTCGCGCCCAAGAGGAGGCCCAGCACCGTCAATACAAGTCCAGCCCCCAGGCGCCAAATGTCCAGGTGCTCCACGCGATCGTGAGACGAGACGTTTTTAAGCCGGTTCTTGCGCAATTCGTAGGCTTCTCCCAGTTTGTCGAAAGCGCTCGGATGGTTTTGCAGACCAAAACGCAGCGCCCGCTCAAGATCTTTTGGATCAAAATGATGTGGGGATAACGCATCCTCGATATTGTTTAACGCGGAAACCTCGGGCGTGAGTTTTTGAGACCCAATGGTCAGTCCGCTCCATTTTTTGACTTGAGGGGTGCCCCAGAGCAAGGCGTGTTTAGAAAATTCCACTTGGGCCATTGACACAAACACCTCTTCAGGGATGCCGGCGCCTTCCATCACATCCCGAATGGTCGTGCGTGGAGTCTCGGCTGGAGAAACGATGTCCATCAATTCGGAATCGCTTAACGATTCGATGACGGTTCTTAGAGTGTCTTCACGCCTTTCATAGGAGTCGTCCGCCGTCATCAAGCCGCACAGTTTGATCAACGCTTGTTGATGCATCATGAGAAGACCGGGGTCGGCCTGCGAATAAATTTTCATCTGGGTCATGTGTTGAACAAGCAAGTCGTCCACGTCTTTATCCAAAAGGAAACTCAAAAGACCCGGATCTTGTGTTTCAACCGTGATTCGCGCCAATAAAAAATTTCTTAACTCAAGGTTTTCCATTTTCATTAACAACCTGACGCTTTGTTCAAGGCGGAATCTGTAATATTGATTTCGAGACGCGGCCCGCGCGGCGATATGGATGAATCTTTCAATGGCATGCGGCGAGTTTAAGCCTGGGAGATGCTCCGTCTCTTGGGCGGCCAAGTTCAGTTGGTCAAACACATGATCGGCTTTCGGGATAGCGTCAGCGGACCCGTAGTTGTCGACTCGGATACGCCCCAGCGGAGCTTGTTTCGCTTGTTCCAGCAAAGCCTGGTATTCGATCCGGGTCAACTCATAGAGGTCGTTGCTCATGAGTCCTTTGAAATATATTTCCGGGTCTTGCTCCGTTAATGTCCAAGGAGAATGGGGCAGAAATTCTCTGTCCGCAGCATCGCTGGCCAGCATGTCTTGCAAACGCAACCAACGGTTGTCATCCAGCCAGTCCCACCAGTCGAGATGGACCGCCTCTTCTTCATAAGGCCCCAGATTTCTGAGTGTGTGGAGGGCGATGTCAGCGAACACCCATGATCGAAGCAGGTTGGCGGCTTTGGCGCGGAGGTTTTGGTTAACAGGCGTTTCTGTGGCCCATTCCAAATCCCGGGCCAGTTGAATTTTATCAGCATAAGTTTTCCAAAACTGGCTGGAGAGAATCCGCCGGACAGTCAGTTCTGTGTGCGGATTGTAACCCGCTTGGGGCAAACAAAGAACGGAGGTTAAAAACCGACCGGCCGCCCCACGTTCTTCACTGCGGGATCCCGATAACGACAAACGTTCCAGCGGATCTTCGATGGGATGCCCGTGTTTGTCTTTTTCATTAAAACTTCCCAGATCAATCAAGGCAAGAATGTGGGACCTTGCCAATAGAGTCATGTCACTGTTTGGGTCCTGGTCAAACAAAAGTTGGTGGAACCGGATGAGGTCTTCAATGCGACGTTGGGCGAAAAGATGATCCAATGTCATTTGGCGCGTGTCGGAATAGCCTTTGAGAACCAAACTCTTCATTTCAGCTTCATTGACTCCCTCATCTTCTAAATGTCGGCGTAAATGGTCGCGTCGCGAATCGCTGTTGGGATCCAAAATTATTTTTCGAACGATCTCCGAGTCGTCCGAAGAAACTTTTCCGACTGGCCAATCTTTTGGCGTTTCAAGGACAACAGGGGGATGATGGGCCGCTTGAGCCGCTTTCAGGAGGCGTTGCACAAGCAATGTTTTGGTTTCTTCATCCGGCGGTTGAATGTATCTGACCGGATAAAGAGGCGGTGGAACGTCGGAGGATTCCCTTGGGGAAGTGGCGAAGCCGCCCGGGCGGTAAATCACCTGGATGCCGTATTGGCCGTCCCCCCACCACACTCTTTTCCCGGGGATTTTGATCAACACGCCTTTCATCTGGCTTTGGTTTTGCCTCCCGGAACCGACGCCGAGAGCCGGTTTAACATCAAACACCACACCCAACGTTTCTTCTCCAGTCACACTGCGAACTTTACAGATGTCGTTAATCTGCACCGGGACGTGAGCCTCTATCAAATCCACCGCGAATATTTCCGGACCCAGGATCTGCGCCACAGGTCCGTCCCCAATGGCCTGGCCTTGAGAGTTGAAGGTTCCAACAATCAGACCTTCATGGGGGGATTGGTATTCAACGAATCCTTGTTCCGACAAGAGCTCATTGATTTGCCTGAATACCGCCATGAATTTCTTGACTTCGGGCGGGTCATACACCACATTCTTTTGTTTGCGAAGTTTCTCCAAGCGGGTCAAAAATTTTGTGCCGGCGTCCGCGAATTTTCGAGTTTCCTTTAGAAGAGCGATACGCCGCGCTTGATCTCGTTTGTTGGCGCCGGCCACCACCTGAGCGGCGCTGACCCAATCACATTCATCAACATAAAAATCCACCCGGCTTGCAATGCCGGTGGTTTGGACGGGAGACGAGGTCCGCTTTCCCATGGTGATCCAAGAGGCCGGCCACGAGGATTCCAGCCGTGGGTCTTCGGCCCGTGGGTCCTCGGCGTGCACCGGCACGGTTCTCATTGGCATTTCAATGTGCACCGAAAGGGGAAGGCGGTCCGGGCCGAATATATTTTTATCCGAATAAAGGGCCAACGTGAGCAAGGTTGTGTCGTCAAGGCGATGTTCAAAATCACAAGCCTTCACAGAGGCTTGGTGCGTGTGGCCATCTCGCATTGTTAACGAGGCCTTAATTCGGTGGGTGTCAAACATAATCCAATCCCGCATCGACAGGACCACTTGCAGGGTCAGCCGCCGGTCGCTTTGAAACAGCTCCTGTCCGTTTTCGCCCCGGATATCGCTTGGGGAATCGATTTCACTCAATTTGTCCTGGGGCGTATTCATTGGGGAGGATGACATCGTTCCCAACATTCTTTGGCTGGCGATGGCGCGGCCCGTTTCTCCTTCTTTGAATGGCGTCAACACGTGGCCGTAAACGTCCACTTCCTGCGCGAGCTGAAAATGTTCCAATTCCAATGAAATAATTTCCGCCCAACTGGTCAGCTTGGTCGCCGCCTTTATGAAATTGCCATCAAACAACCCCGCTTCATCGAAATGTTCCAACACCTGTTTTCGGTAATTGATTTCTTTGGACAGGTCACTGGCCTTTTTCTCCAACACCGGCCGTATGAGCCTGAGCATCGGTTCTTGACCCATCAAGGGGATTTCATTGAGGGGATCAACCCATTCCATCTTTGAAAAAGAAGCGTTGGGATGCACTTCCCGAACACCTTGTTTTTGCGCGCGCAGGACCACGAGACTCGACGTCGGCCCGGATTGAAACCGCACCGGGTTCACTGCGAAATCACGAGAAAATTGCGTTTTAAAATTTTTCACCGGGACCTCGTCTTGGTTCAGGGACGTATTTTGGTTGAACGGCGTGCCGCTTTTGCTCACCGTCTTGGGCCACGGCGTGTGAGAAAAATCTTTCATCATCCGCTCCAAACGCGCTTCGGGTTTTTCCGGAAGCAAACGCTCCCTCGAACGCCAACCGACAGCGGCCAAACCGATAACCAAACTCATTCCGAGGACGGCTTTTAGATCTTTATAGAGGGACGCCTTCGCGGAAAAAGCGGGGTGCCAACGGAACAGAAGACTGATCAGGCGCAACGCCCAAGCGAACGGCACAAAGATGAAATAAGCGAATGCAACCGAGCCGTAAAACAATCCGAAACCCGCGGCGGTCAAATACGCCGGCACCCACCATTGGATGGGCAATAGATTGATGCCGATGAGAGTCGCCAAAAACAAACCACGGTAAAACCATGTCTTTAAGTTTTTGCGCCAGGACTCGTGGGTAGAAAGCGGTGATTTGTCGCGAAATATCCAAAAGATAAGAAGCGTAGAACCAATCAGTCCCGTCCAATTGGTCAGCTCAATTTTGTGTTGCTGCGCCCACGCCATCTTTTTCGCGGTCCAATGGAGAAGACTTTCGGCGTCAAGGCGCGCAAGGCTCGGCCCCACCCATAGGGTGAGGGCCGCGCCCAGGCATAGGAAGGCGATCGAGATAAACAGAACGCGCAATATTTTCCGCGCCGCCGACCAGTCGGCGGTATCAGTGGGTAGGCTCGCCGGCAGTTGATATTTTTCATTGAGAGGTAAAACCAACGATGTATGCCGGTCCACTCCGCCGTTTGGATTGGGAACAAGGAAAACCGGCCCGTTCTCCTGCGGACTTTGGAACCTCAGTTCCCCAGTGGCGCGGTTCAAGTGGACTTCCATCGCTCCTCCGATCAGCCGAAATGGACCGTTGCCGTTAACCGATCGGAAGTGAACCTCCCGCTCAGTCGCTCCGGAAGGGAACCAGACTTCAATTTTTGACCGGCGCGAGAATTTCAAAGTCAGGGTTTTATGATCCCGGCTCAGCGCCACTTTCGGCCTGGCGAGCCAATCCGTCAATCTTGCCAACGAGAATCTTGATGCCGTTGATGAAGCCGCCATCGAAACAATCCCCGCTCCGAGCAAAAGCGCTGCTCTAGGATCGAAAGGGACCCAAGATTCATCTGAAATAGGGGTCAAGTTTTGATTGATCGCAGAGCCGCCGTCACCGCCGCGAAAGCGATCGCCACTCGCGATCAGGCCTTCAACATTCTGTCGAGGAAGGTTGGGAGCTTGGGCTTCCGCTTTGGCAGAGATGATGGTTGCTGTCCTTTCATTTTCCACTTCCGGTGCAGCCGCATCCGCCTTCACGTCGGCCGGTTCGCGGTCCGGGGGCAAGCGGTCCAAAATCTCATAGTTGGGCGCGATCGCTAGTGCGGCTTCGGGAGGCAATCCTGTCTCTTCGTCCATTTCCTCCTCGGAGTTCCGGGAGCCAAAGAGGGGAATTTGCGGCGGAGGGGGGGAATTAGACGGGGAGGAATCCAAGTCCACAACGGGACGCACTTCTCTAACTTTGGGAAGCGGCGGCATCCGAGACAAGGGCGTCGGCACAATTTCGATGGATAGGGCGCCGTCTGAATATTCGATCTGGCTTGGATCGATCACCAACACAATAGAGTGGCCAGCAGAATCGGTGATGGTTGCGTCCGAGACAAATCCGATGATGGAATCTGAAATGAATGAGTTGTGCTCAAAGCTGAATTCAAAGGTTTGTCCGGAATCCGCATCGAAAGCCTTGCCAATGAGAGGTCTTCCCTGTGGGTCGAATTCTGAAAACTCACCGGGTATTTGTTTCGTCCTCCCGTCAACCTTTTGCGTGAGAAGAAACGATTCCGCTTTTCCTGAGACATCAAATCCAAAATGATCAAGGACATTGACGACGGGACGTTCGTTTAAAACATAGTCCAAGCGGATTTGGTTGATTTGGCTGGAGTCGGAATCAACCAGCACTTTTTCTTGGGCGTTGATTTGGATGATGTTGAGAAGATTATTATGGGCGACTTCAACCCAAGCCGGTTCGGGAGGGCCGGTTTTTGGAGCTTCCGTGAGCGGCAGCGCATTAAGAAAATCCCTGCGTTCCAGCGTTTCGAAAGCGAGCCGGAGAGACGGAGGCGGTCCCGTTTGCCTTCTCATCAGAAACCAAACTCCGCCGAAGAGAATCGTCGCTGTTGTTAACACGGCTGAAGGGTGACTGATATGGAGTTGATCGAAGAGCGCCACAGCGCCCAATATAAATCCAATCATCCAACCCGAATAGAGCGTGGAGCCATTCCCGCCGAAAATCCCCCATGAGTAACGTCTTGTGTTGGATTTTCGCTGAGGATAACCGCTCCCCAAAGCGGTGGCTGGCGCGGCATTTGTTGCCACCGCTCTCTCGTTACCTCCCGTGTTTTTGTGGACAGCCAGAATTGGATCATAAAGCCTTGCCATGGCGACAGCGATGGGCCCGGACTCGGGCACCCACGGCATCGATTCATTCAAACCAAAATTGCGCAAATGATCGGCGATGGCGGAAATATCTCTTTCGGCCGCTTGTTTGTCCAGGGGGTGGGGCGGCATGATTTGGGTGGTGAACACAGTGAGGCCGCTTTGCCCTTTTCCGGGCTCAAAAATGCGGGATTCTTGACCGCTCCGGAAAAACCGTTTCATCATGATGGCATTCGCTCTCAAGGCGATGGCGGAATAGGCGGCGGACACCGGCCGAGCCATATTTTCCAAAAAGATTTGGAGCGGGGAATCGGACCGGCGCACGTAAAACCGCATTCGCGCCTTGGACAAATTGTCCGACATTTCCGCCGCCACCACCTGACCACTTACCAAGAGTTTCAGTTCATTGAACCACCGGGAATGAAGGTCGTTAAAAACGCTGTCGTTTTTGGAATATCCTCCAACCGGCTGGCCCTCGGAGTTGTCCACCGCGACAGATGGAACCACGTACTGGGACTCCTTTTGCGGGGCAATCGAATTGATGATGATTTCCGGCCCAACACCCCAATTTTGAACGCCGTTGGTCTGATTGAAAGTCATTCTTGCGGAGGTGGCATCCGACTGATGTGATGGTTCAGGTGATTCGGAGTCGTCTATATGGAAAAACACCAGGGCTCCGCGGTTGGAGTCCTTGAATCGGTGCATGAAATCACCATCCAAATCCGCTCCGTCCACTCCCGCAAATTGAAGAACCCCTGGCGCCTCCAAAACGGACGCCCTAAAATATTCACGAAGAAGACGACTGTGCGGCCCGCCGATGGCCAAAAACCGCGGACCGATCCGCGCGCGAATGGGCCGGCCTTGGAGCAACCGGATCAGGTAGGTAAAAAGGATGTCCTGGTGAGAGTAGAAAAGGGCATCCAAAATGTTTGCGAAATGGAATAAAACTCCCCCCGCAAGCCCCAAAAAAGCCATCAACGTTCCATCGAACAAGGAACTCCAAGATGGCAATCCAGTCGTCAAGAGCACCGCCCCGACCAGGATCATTGTCATCAATCTAAAAATGGGGAGATGAAGCGTGACGGACACAAAGGTATAAATTCGCAGCATTGAAATCATGAACAACTGCTCCGACACGCTGTCTGAAAGATACCAACCCCTTTCCAACAGGCGCCGATGAACGTCCGATGGGACCAAGTTTTTATTGGCATCAACCCCGGTGAGTTCCGGAATGGCGGTATTGATGAGCGGTATGATCTGTTTTTTTAGTTGTGCCACTCCTTCTTTTGACAATTTCATATTGAAGGGCTGCAGATCGCTTATGTCGGAAAAAATATCCAAGAACAATTCGCTGAAAAAAAAGTCGGTGGCGGTGGCCATCGTGGCGGCTTCGGAGTACCTTCGGCCGCTCATGTTGCTGAAGAGGCGGCCGCTGAACTCGGAATCCGGAAAAAATTCCTGGCCCAGCGAGTCCCCCATGACGGAGAACCACTCCCCGGTCATGATAAAGACGTCCATTAATTGGCCCTTCCTCCTTCGATATTCAGCGTCTCGGACCGACTCCACGTTGGAAAACGTCATCCCGGATTGGCTGGCGCAGAAAACAAGAGTATTTTTACCCATGGAAAAATCTTTGCCCGATCCGCTGAAATAGGATTCGCTGTCTCGCATGTAATCGTTCCCCGTGATGACTTGAATATTGAGCCCGGGGAATACCGCGGACAGATCATGGGCTTTTCTCAAGAGAACGTCGTGGGTGGAACCCTCGGCAATAAAAACAATATCGGCCATTTGGCTTTTTGCTTCTGTTTTGAAATGAAAATTATTGGCCTTTTCAACCAGCCATTTCTTAAGGCGATCGGCCGACAGCCGATTTGAAGGTTTCCGTGGATTGTTTCGGTGCTTCAAGTCAAAACTATCGTGGATGTTGGCCAAAACCGCACTTAAGTCGGTCAAATCTTTTTTTAGGTTGGATGTGCCATTGCCGTTTTTATCCGGAATCTTGATGTAAGGATTTTTTTCAAGATTCACCCAACGCGATTCGATTTCTTCCGACGTCAGCTCACGATGGGCGCTGAGGGAAAAAATGGACATATGAGGCGACCAGGGATCTTCCATGTCCAAGACGACGATTTCACCTTGACTGTCATTAAACGTGAGGATCCGCGAATTTTCGTTTAACGCCCCCAAGACCGCTCCGGGGTCGGAGGCGGTGATGATTTCGCCGGTCGCGGGGTTGTGGCCCATCGCGGCCGGTTGACCTTTGGCGAGCCAGAAATTCTTTTTTGGTTCCAGCGTGTTGTTTACTGAAAGACCGAAAGTGCTTGAGGATTGGGCGGAGGAGACCATCATCTGGATCCCACGGTAGGTGTCGTTGTAGAGAAACAAATGCACGGTGGATTGAATGAACGCATCAAAGTTTTCTTCATGAGTGAAAAGGGCCCTTAAATAAGGGTCCTCAACGATTTGTCGGTTGTGGCCCAACGCATTTTTAAGCGCCGGTAAAAACACCTGTTTGATATACGCCACATTCGGCGTCCAACCGATTTCGCTCCTTTCAAAAATATGTTCTTGGTGTTTTTTAAAGATCGATTCAAACGCGGCGCCCCAAGTTTTTGCGATTCGATCAACTTTGCTTGGATTATCGAGGTCCTGAAAGGCATTCTGGAACGTATCGGCCATTTGGATGTAAGCCAGTCGAGCCGCGGCGTCGAAACGGCCTTGGGTGATGAACAGGGAGAGCAAAGAAGCGATCACGGGCGAATCACCGCGGGTGGGATCCCTATATAGAATTCTGTTCAGCTGCCGTCGTATCTCTTTGAACGAATAATTTTTCCCGAATACATAAAAGGGATACATTTCGAGAACTTCCTCAATATCTTTGATGCCATCGTTGTCCCCGTTGTGTTTTATGCTGATTTGGAAAATCTCACGAACTTGACGGATGGCGCGGGAAGGATCGGACCAGTTATATCTCTCCACCCATTGTTCGGGACTGGCGTGCGGGTGCGTTTCAATTTTCGAAGGCGCGGAAGAGGTTCCAAATCGCAGGTGCGATGAATAGGAAAAAAAATCATCCAATACGGTCAGCCCGGACAGGATGGCCCGGTTGAGGATTTTCACGAGGTCTTCGGCGAGTCGGCGGTGAAGCGTGGCTCGTTTTGGATTCACGTCTTTCAAACCCGCCAATACCACGGCGCCTTGGGGTGTGCGCAATTTGACCTCAAACCCATAGGCTTGGGTGCCGCGGTTGCTCAATATTTTGGTGGTTGTGGTGATTTGTTCGACCGCGCGTTGAATAACGCCGGTCCATCTTCCATTTGAATATTGTCGTTGTTCCTTTTGCTGGCGAACAAGTTGCTGGTTCCGGTACATCGGACCGTATGTGAACCGGGATTCGCCGCCGATCAGCTTGCGGAGCGGGGAAAAATAATCCAGAAACCCGCAGGCAAACCCATCCGGGGCCAGGCCCGTGGCGAAGGATTCAAAGTCCGACACCGAAGCAGCCAGAAAAACAAAGTTGAGAACAAGAAACAAATACAAGAGCGCGGAGAGATAGAAGGGATGGCCCGGGAAACGGCTGAGGAAGACAAGCGCTCCCGCGGCGGCGCCTGCCGAAAAAATATTGAATACCGGCCCGCCCAGCGCTTTAAAGGAAACCTTTTCGGGGTCAGGGTCGCCAGGAGCAACGCTGATCCGATTCGACAACCATGGCGTAAAGATCGGCGCGAACGGGAGCAGGCCAAGAAAAAATTCGCTTAAAGTTATTCCTTCTGCGGCCTCGGTCAAGCTCATCCGATAATTTTTATCAACCCACCATTTGAACACCACATGCCCAAGACCGTGAACGAATATTGAGGAAAACCACACCAGCCGTGTTGCCGCGATTGTGAATGCGAGTTGCAGGATAAAGGCGGCTGGGTTGATAAAGACTGACGTTCCCAACCAAAGCGTAAGCGTCAACGCCAGCAGTTCGGGGAGTGGGTTGGGCCGTATGCGGCGATCGGATTGGATGTTTCCTTGCGGATCGACTTGGTAGGCCGTGGTTTCATTTTGTCCCCGATATTGGAGAGTGACCAGCACTTCATTCCCTTTTTTTCGAGCGGTCATGCGCGAGCCATGCCCCTGCGGCAGCAAGCCATCCACCACTTGCTGCGCCGGAACAGCGGGGGTGGTGACCGCTTTCACTGCGGCTATTCCTGGAATAAGATGAATTAAGTTGGCGGGATTTTGGGAGAGGAAAAGTTTTTGTCCCTCGAAGAGTTTTTCCAGCGGAGCCTTTTCTTGAACGAACAGACTCAAATTTTCCGCGCCGGACACGGTTTCCACTTTGGTGATCCGCGGGACGAAAGAAACCACAGTTGCTCCGGCTTTGGTCAAAATCTCTTCAATTCCGCGCGCGTGAAAGCCGCCGGTCACCAGAACGACAGTACTTGGCCCCTGATGGGATTGATTATTTCCTGCACCATGTACTGCCTTTAGGAGGTTTTCCGCCATCTTTCGGTCACGCTTTTCAGCTTCTCGGTAGAACGATTCAAATGGTTGCAGTTCCCGTGAGGTCGGACGGGCCATCGGCTCGCTTCTACAGTATTCCTTCCATTCCTCCGGTGTCAGTGAGAAATCCACAAGTTTTTCACTGAGAGCAAGACGTTTTGATTTGGCCACCACCGCTCGCTCAAGTGGTGTTTGGATGAGCTGCTTGAACAAACGGTCTTCCGTTTCATCCAAAGATCGGTACAGTTTCTCCACGTTGATGTCGTTGGAAAGAAGGATGTAACGAACGTATTCCGCGAAAGCTGGGTAATGAGCCAGATCAAGGCCAACGTTTTTGCTCAATTCCCTTAGATAACTGTAATAACCAGCTTGGTTGATTTGTCCCCAGCGAAAAGCGGAACTCTTATTTTCCAAATCCCTGACGGCTTGCCTTGATAAAGATACGGCCAGACGTTCAAAAAATAGTGTCCGCTCGCGGCCCGCTTGTGAGAAGTCGAGTGCGGATTCAATCTCTGAGGCAGCCAGAAAGGTTTCCAATTCGAGGGCAAGGTCTGCTCCAGCGTCAGACAAAAAGCGGAGATAGGTTCCCGTATTTATCTGGTTGGCTCGGTATGCGATGGATTGGTTGTAGAGTGCCAATAACTCCGGGCCGAATAACTGTTCTGCCTCCTTATTATTATACGCACGTTCCTCTTTAAGTGAACTCTTCATTGCGGGAATCAGGGCGTGGGCTTGGCGGTAGGCCTCCATGTTGGTTTTGTAACTGATTTCATCATCGATGCCCACCAATGCAGGCGCCTTTCCATCAAAGGTTAAACAAGAATGAACCGCGCCAGAAATTTGGTTCTTTTTGAGCGCATACTTCGCCGCGCGGCGGAGGGCGTCTTGATCGCTAAAAGATCGAAAACGATCCATGTGAATGGTTTCAAAAGCGCCTTCCAATGCCACCAGTCGGACTTCGCCAGCTTTCATCAATTGCGTGACCATATTTCCGATGTTCTCCTGGGCTTCGTGGTTTAGGTGGATATCGCTGATGTGAATGACAGTCAAACCGGAGTGACCGGCATTTCGCTTGCGGAAGGTCCCGATTGATGCGGGAAGAGATAGGGGCGGGTTAAAGAGGAGCGGATGCGAGCGGTTTTTAAGGAGGTTCAATTCCATCGTATGCGCCAGCGCGCACTGGCTGATGAAATATATGAAGGAAACAAAGAGCCCGACTTTTCGCCGAGCGTGTTGAGTATACACGAACGCCCCCACATTGCTTTGTGAAGTGGCATCAGGGACACAACACTTAAACTGGAAGAAAAACCGGGGGCGCCAGAGCCACCTCTTCCTTATTATTGAAATGAGTATAAAAAATCGGTCTTAAGATTCTCTTAAGGTTTGGTAAAAAATTCGTAACGATTGCACTTGAACAATGCAAAAGGTTAGACTCCGCGCCTTATGAAAAGAACGTATCAGCCAAACAAACGTCGTAGAAAAAAGAAAATTGGGTTTCGCGCTCGCATGAAGACTTCTGGCGGGCGAGGGGTCTTAAGTCGCCGTCGATTTAAAAAACGAAAACGACTTTCCGCCTAAAAATTTCCACCCCGCTGGAATTTTCCTGTCTCGCTACCTTTGTTCACTTGTGTCCTTCTATCAATGGGCCCTCTCTCCGTACTTGGGGGGGCGATGCCGATATATCCCGAGTTGTTCGGAATACATGAAGGAGGCCGTGAAAGCGCGAGGCCTGTGGGGTTTGTTTTTTGGATTGAAGCGATTGATTCGTTGCGCGCCCTGGGGAAACGGAGGCTTGGACCCATATGAATAAAAATTTAAACCTGATTATAGCTGCCGTGTTTATGATGGGTTTTCTGATGTTTTGGGAAACATTTGTCATGAGTCGTTACGGCTCTCGTCCCACCAAGACGGTTGCGTCCAGGACGGCACCTTCAACACTTGAGCCTGCGACCCCTCCACCGGTTATGAGCCGCCCTTCACTATCTGAGACGAGAACTCCTGCAATTGAGAAAGAAACTCTTACAATTCTTGAAGCCGACAAGACAAAAGTATCGATCCTCAGTCGAGGGGCTCGAGTGGCGAGTTGGCAAATCCATGAAAAAAATCATTGGACAGAACTGGTGGTGCCGGAAAAACATCGGCAATTTTCACCATTGGAAACGTTTCGGGAAGTCAATTTTTCAGCAGAAAAAATCTCTGAGAACCACGCCGTTTTTATAGGCCTGCTGCCGAATGGACTGAGTTTAAAAAAAGAAATTCAACTCTTGGCCACGCCTCCTTTCCACAGTATTTCATTGATTTTTTCAAACCCGACCCAAAACAGCCAATCGCTCCAAATGTTCATTCCTTTGGGGAATGGTGTCGATAAACATGATGTGAACCTCGCCTATGACGAAAAGAATCAAAGTGCGGTTCAAGCCGAGACAAGAGCGTTGGGATTGGCGGCGCGGATTAAGTCTTGGAAGCCAGGATTTGTGTTCTCCAGAAATATCGATTTGATCGACAATGATACGTTCCAATGGGTCGGATTGGATAATCATCATTTTTTATCGGCCTTAATCCCTGTTGAGGGCCTGATAACGGGGCTTAAGGTGGTGGCGGACCGCATCCATCCTCCTTTGGTGGCGGTTCCGATAAATATTGAACTGGGCGCGGGCGAAACCCGACAGTTGCGGTTTCACTATTATTCAGGGCCCAAATCCTATGACGATCTAAAGAAATTTGGAAAAGGGCTCGATCAAGCCGTCGATTTTGGTTTTTTTGGTGTGATCGCAAAAATTCTTCTTAAAAGCCTCAACTTCTTTCGCGCTTTAACAGGGAATTATGGTTGGGCGATAATCTTATTGACCTTTTGTATTCAATTGCTTGTTTTCCCACTCACCCGAAAGAATCTCCAACATTCTGCCAAGATGCGGGAGCTTCAACCGCACATCAAAAAACTTCAAGAGCAATACAAGAGCGACCCCAAACGTTTACAGGTCGAAACCTTTAATTTTTACAAGAAAAACGGAATGAAATTTATGGGCATGGAAGGGTGTTTTCCCATGTTGCTTCAAATTCCGGTTTTTTTCGCGTTTTATTCAACCTTGAATGTCGCCTATGAGTTGCGCGGGGCGCCATGGATTTTCTGGATCAAAGATTTGGGAGTTTACGACCCCTATTTTGTGCTTCCTATTATTATGGGGGCGGGCATGTTCCTTCAACAAAAAATGACCGCGGTTGTGGCCGATCCGGCGCAAGCGAAGGTCATGATGTTTATGCCCATCATGTTTACGATTATGTTTCATAAGTTGCCAGCGGGGCTCGTCCTCTATTGGTGTGTCAACAGTTTAACCACCATTTCTCTGCAACTATTGTTGGGCGTTCATAAAAGTCCTTCACCCGAAACCACCGCTTAGCCTTCTTTTATGAATCACTCTGACGACACCATTGTCGCCATTGTCACTCCCCTTGGGGAAGGAGGACTGGGTGTTGTCCGGTTGTCCGGTTCTCAAGCCTTTTCCATTGGAGATCGCCTCTTCCAGTCGAAAAAAAAGATTTCTGAAGCCCCTTCCCACACCCTCCATCATGGTTGGATTGCAGGCGTGGATGAAGTGATTGCTTCCGTTTTTCGTTCCCCGCATTCGTACACCGGTGAAGATGTATTGGAATTTTCTTGTCATGGCAGCCCGGTCATCCTAAAAGAGGTGGTCAAACTCTGTGAATCGAGTGGCGCTCGTATGGCTCAACCCGGTGAATTTACGGAACGCGCCTTCTTAAACGGAAAAATGGATTTGGCCCAAGCAGAAGCGGTGGCCCAACTGATCCATTCGGTATCTACCAAAGCCAGGGCTGTCGCCACAGAACAATTGAAAGGCCAGCTTTCCCATCGAATAAAAAAAATTCGGTCCCCGCTTATCGATTTGTTGGCCCACGTGGAGGCCAACCTCGATTTTTCGGAAGAGGGGCTTCCGCTCATTGATCAACACAAAATGAAATCTTCTTTAACGAGCGTCCTGCAAGATTTGGGAGATCTTCTATCGACCAGCGTCAAAGGCCGATGGTTTCGTGAGGGTCTTCGCGTGGCTTTGGCCGGTAAACCCAATGTGGGGAAATCTTCGTTGTTTAACGCCTTGTTGGCCCAAGATCGAGCGATTGTGACCAGCGTCCCAGGGACGACACGAGATACCTTGGAGGAAAAAATGGAATGGGAGGGATTCCCGATTGTGCTCGTTGACACGGCGGGTTTGCGGTCAACCACCGATGAAGTGGAATCTCTTGGAACCGCCCGGGCCGAGCAAGCTCACGCTCACGCCGATATCCTTCTACTGGTTTTGGACGCCAGTCAACCTCTCACGCGGGAGGATCAGGATTTGCTGGCCCGTTTAAAGGATCGCAACACGGTGGTTGTTCTCAACAAAGCCGATTGCGGTCTTCAGGTCCAGTGGCCGGAGGGGGTTGTGGTATCAGCCAAGAACGGTCAAGGGCTATCCCAACTCAAGTTGGCCGTCTTGCACAAAGTGCAAGGTTCTTCTAAAGAATCAGAATCAACCTTGGTCATTACCAACCTTCGGCACGCGAAACATTTGGAAAAAGCCAAAGGGCATCTGTTGCAAGCAATGAAGGCTGTGGATCAAAAAGAATCAGAGGAAGCGATGGCCCTCGATATTCGCGCGGCTCTTCAAGAGTTGGGACAAATCACTGGAGAAGAAATAACCGAGGACGTCCTCAGCGCTATTTTCCGGCAGTTTTGTATTGGGAAATAATGTCTTTGGCGCGTTGCAATTGCCGATCGGCATAAGCGCTTTGCCCATTGCGGTGATAGATTTCGCCAATTTTGAATTGGCTTTCCGCGTCATGGGTCACATCATAAATGAAAATACTGTTGGCCACTTGAGCTAAGGGAGTTTTCTGTTGCAACCAAGAAAAAACTTTGGGATCTGACAGACCAAAACCTTGAAGAAGTGTGGCGCTGACAATCAACCATTCTCTTTCTGGTGATTGAGAGTTGATGTGTTTTGTTCGGCCATTGGTTGTGTTGTGATCGAAAATCAATGTTTGATGAGGTCCCAGATAATATTCATGGTTAACTGTTCCAAAACAGGCCACAATCACTTCTGGATTTCCATGATTCTTTAAATAACTTCGCAGTTGTGGCATATTTTGGCCCCAATCAAGGTTGCAATCCACCAACCATTTGTATCCTTGTGACGGCCCACCGACCGTCTGATTAAAATAAGTCAACCAATTGGGGAACAAGCATCCCACTTCGATTCCCATCCACATCAACATTCCACTTATGAACCAACGGGCCCAGCGTTTTGCCCCGAGAGCAGGCGCCAACCCTCCGATTAAAAGACAAAAGAATGGGAACGCTGGTAAAAAATATCGAAGGCCGTTGTGTTTGTCGGAAATGGAACATACCAACAAGAAAGATCCGCACAATAGAAGCAATGGCCCCTTTTTTTTCCAAGGCACCACCGCCAGGGATAAACCCAGTAAGATCAACCAAGGCAGAGTTGTTTTAATAAGAAATGCGATTGGAAAGTAATACCACCACCCGCCCCATTTATTCTGGCCATGGAAAAAATTTGGATATCTCTGGGTGGGATGGTCCCCAAAAACCACTTCCACCATTCCTTTCAAAAGATCCAAAAACATTCCCGCATAGCGGACTTGATAAATCAAAACAATCATTGCGATAGCGCAAAATAAAACCGCGACCAAAGTCTTGCTGAAGGTCCAATAAAAAACAGGTTTCTTTAATACAAACCTTTTTTCGTTGTCAAAAAGAGGGAGAGTTAAAAGAAGAATCGCAATCCAAAAAAAAACGAATGCCCCGGAAAGTTTTGTGGCCATGGCAAACCCTGCGAAAGCGCCTGCGAGGTAAATATCATGCCTTCTTTTTTCTTCGTGCCACTTTAGCGAAAAGTAACAGGCCGCAAACATAAATGCGGTGACCCCGATGTCCATAGAAGCGATACTCGAATGGGCGAGAATATTTGGCTCCAAAATATAAGCGGTTAAAGCCAACAAGGCGCCCCCTTCTCCGAACCAACGTTGGGCCCAGGCAAATAATAATCCGGCCAGTAGCAGAGATAGAAATAACGTGGGTAAGCGGCCCAAAGCTAAAAGAAATTCCGGTTTAATTCGGTTTTCATAGAAAAACCTATGGCCGTATAAGAATGGATCTATTTCTCTAAGATGATGAAGCCCCATTGGAAAAGATGGAAAGGCCGATAAAACCGCTAGGCCCATCAAATATTTTTGGAGGGGAGGATGATAGACTGTCTCCAATTCGATTTTCCCCGTGGCCACATGAGTCACTCCCGCCGTAATGAAACAGGGTTCATCATAGGTGTTGGATTGGGAAAAAATGGCCGATCCCACCAAAATTCCCAATAAGGTGAACAACGCGAAGCGAAGCCTTTTATATATTTTAGTTCGAAAGGGAAGCATCATTGAAAATCCATGTTTAATGAGTTTGAGATAACTCATATGAGAGGAACCCTGATATCTCCTGCCCCTTTCGCACGGAATATATTCAATGGGGACACCGAGGTTTAACAGTGTCGAGGAGTAGCAAAGGTCAAAGAATGGATGGCCCAAGAATTGTTTGATGAAGCCGCTTCGAAATCCCGCAAAATTTCCTGAACGTATGATACGGCCTGTGGCAAGACGAAATAAAATCTTAAAGAAAAAGTAGAGAATCTTGAACGGTAGGGATTCGTTTCGTTTGGTTCGGTAAGCCAAAATAATTTTATCTGGGTTGTCGATCAGCCTCTTCTGAAGCAAAGGAACATCCTCAGGTTTATCCTCGCCATCGCTGTCCATGGTTAAGATGATGTCATTGTCTCCCAATTCGGGAACCAAAGTTCGCAGACCATACACCAGGGCTTTTTGATGACCCATGTTGCGGGGACATTTGAGAATACGCAGCGTGGGATCATTTTCTAATTTTGATATGGCCGAATCTTCACCCGCGGAATCATCAATGAGTAGGTAGGAAGCGGACACGGGTATTTTTTTTCGAAGCTCCAGAAATGACTCGGTATCCCAATAAACGGGAAGAACAATCCAGGTTTTTGGTTGGGTGAGTGTGGTCATCTATGTCATTATAATTACTGGATGTTGTTTATGAGATTGAAATTTTTGCATATGAATGTTGAAGCAAAAGCCAAGTGGGTTCTCTTCCTTTTGGCCGCGATGGTTTACCTCCCTTCGTTGGGGTATTCCTTTGTTTATGACGATTGGTGGTTCATCGTTAAAAATCCTGCTTTGGATCATATCTTCCCCTTGGGACGATTTTTTTCTGATGCCTTGACCAGTGCCGCCCCTGCCAGTGGGATTCCAATGGATGTTTATCGTCCATTAAGCACATTGACGTTTGCTATCAACAAGGTTCTTTGTGGTCTGACCCCGGCCTGTTTTCGCGTTGTAAATCTCATTCTTCATTTCATGAATGGCACTCTTCTTTGGGTTTTCCTTTCCAAACGCAGCCAATGGTGGGGAGCTTTTTTGGGAACGGGATTGTTTCTTCTTCATCCTGTCCAGGTAGAAAGTGTGGTATGGATATCACAACGGTCTATTCTTATGTGCGCCACGGGATGTTTGGGCACGCTGGTTCTATGGGACAGATTCCTGAAGAATCCCAACAAGGGCACCTTTTATTATATGGGCGCCCTTCTTTGTTATCTCATTGCCCTTTTTTCCAAAGAAACCGCGCTCGGCCTGCCTGTTATTCTTTATTTTATTGGTCGAAATACGAATTCTTCAAGGCAAGGAATGAAAATCGTTCCATTGTTTGCCCTGGGTTTCATCTATATGGTTATCCGGCGTCAGGTTTTGGGGCATTGGGCTCAGCCTGTGAATCGCAGTGAGTCTTGGTTCGTTTCAATGGGAGACGGGTTGGTGGCTTTGGCTCATTATGCTCAATCCCTTCTTTGGCCGGTTTCTCTGAATGTCAGTGTGCAAGCCCCCGAATCTCTTGGATTTGGAACCATGGGACTTTGGTTCGGGGGGGTCATCTTCCTATTGTTATTGATGCCGGTTCTTGGACAATCAAAGAAATGGTATTCAAAATCATTGATATCCATCATATTTCTTGTTTTTTGGGCCCCGCACAGTGGATTTGTTCCCCTGGTCACTTTTGCGGCTGACCGGTTCTTATATCTTCCCATGATCGGTGTGGCTTTGGGATTTTCTTTGTTGGGAAAACACTCCACCTTGAAATGGTTGGGATGTTTGGTCCTTCTCATATTGGCGGGTTTGACATTTTCACGCTCGAAAGACTGGCGAAGTGATGAAATGCTTTGGCTTGCGTCTGTTCAAGAAGATCCCCAGAATGCATTTGCTTGGGCCTCCTATGCAGGGGCCCTACAGCAACAAGGGCGATGGGGGCAAGCCCAGGAAGCCTATGTGACCGCATTACGGAACCGACCAACCGTACCTCTGGCCCGATCCGTTTTGAAAATTCTTATCGATCAAAGTTTAAAAAGGGGGGATTTTGAGTTGGCGTGCCAATGGGAGGAAAAATTGAAAACCGTTCCGAAATGATAAGATCCTCGTCGAGACCATGACTTCTTTACGCCTATTTCTTTTCGATTTGGATGGGACACTTGTCTCCACAGGTGGGGCGGGCCTGCGGGCACTAAGCAAAGCTTTTCAAGAACTCTATGGGCTCTCAAATGCCGATACTCGAATTAACCCCAGTGGAAAAACAGACCCCGCCATTTTTCGAGAAATCGTTAAATTTTTTTTTGAACGCGATGCTTCCCAAGAAGAAATTGAATCCATCGCACAAACCTATCTTGCCCACTTGGAAACAGAAATGAAACAAGCTCAAACCCGTGTGTTAAAAGGAGTGGAATATTTTATTGAGAAGGTCGCTTCTCGCAGTGACATTGTGGCCGGTTTGGGAACGGGAAATTTAGAAAAGGGCGCTCGCCTTAAGTTGGGATCCACACGGCTCAATTCGTTCTTCCCATTTGGCGGTTTTGGGTCTGATGCGGAAGATCGAGCCGAGGTTTTGCGATGGGGTCACAAACGTGCGCAAGAAAGGACCCAACAACAAATCAAAGATGAGGATGTTTTTATTATTGGCGATACCCTGTTGGATGTTTCGGCCGCCAAACGGGCCAGGTTCAAATCCGTTGCGGTGGCCACTGGACAGGTATCTCTCGAACAATTGGAAACCGGAGCGCCCGATTATCTTTTCCGTGATCTGACCCAAGGCGAGGATTTGTTGTGAGCGATTTATCTGAATTTCTCTTAACCACAGGCCGTACGTTGGCTCAAATGACCCTCTATTCTCCTGACCATCCTTCCGTTAAAGGGGCGGTTGAAGAATCTCATCGACTTTTGGGGGTATTGCTCGCCCAAGATTCAGAACTGGTGGTGGCCAACAATGAATCCAAACTAATCGTTAATGGAAAAAAACCCACCGATGCTCCCGATGTGTCACTTCGTCCCTTCTTGCAATTGTTGACAGTTCACAATCTCCATTCCCTCACGTTCCTTCGCGGTATTCCGCTCTCGGAAATGATTCCTTTCTTCCGGTTGGCCTCCGCGTCTGATATGCGTCGAACAAATCTTAAAGCGGCGGAGTTTTTGGACTCCCAGCAAGTAACCCATATCAAACTAAACGAGGCCCGTTACGCCAAAATTGGCGAAGACGATGCTGTTACGAAAAAAGAAGATATGGGCGCGCTTGGAGGTCTGGGAGCAGAAGGAGGCTTAAAGGATTTTGAAACCCTTCCCCTACAGGATCTTCTCAAGAAATTAATCGAAAAATCTGTTCTGGATCCGGCGGATCGGGGGCGATTGTTGTCTCGCGCCTTGGATCTTGTCAAAGACCAAATTGATCGAGCGGTTGAAAAAGTGGTGGTGGAATTTAATCAGGAAAAAACCCGCCTGACCAATGAGCAGATCCGCACCGAGAGTGTTATAGGAGAAACCGCCGAAGGCGTCGTGGTGGTGGACGAAACAGGCAAAGTGTTGCTTATGAACTCCGCGGCGGAATCGATTTATGGCGTTAAATTGGGGGAAAGTGTGGGCCGGCCTTTGTGGGAGGGCATTCGGGAGGAACAAATGGTGGCCCTGGCCAAGGATCTTACCGTCCCCACCGATCGCCCTCTCACCCGAGAAGTTCAAGTTTTAGGCTCTCAAGAAGCCAAAAAAACTCTTCGCGCCAGTTCTGCCACAGTTCAAGATACCAATGGCCGCATCATAGGAATGGTGTCGGTGTTATCGGATGTGACGAAACAAAAAGAGCTGACACGTTTACAAAATGAATTTATGGCGAACGTCACTCATGACCTGCGAGCGCCGGTGCATGCATTGAAATTATCCGTCAATGCCATTCTCGAAGAATCGGCTGGTCCTGTCACTCAAGATCAAAAGAAAATGCTTTCCATGGCGGTTAGAAATGTAGACCGGTTGTCACGTCTTATTGATGATTTATTGGATTTTTCAAAAATGGAATCAGGGAAAATGGACATTCGCCCCCAGGTTGTGGAGCTCGAACCACTTCTTAAGGAAGCCACCGTGAGCATGGAAACATGGTCCAAGGGCCGGGGAATTCACGTGGAGTATCAACAAATTGAAGAAATCCCTCCCGCTTTTGTTGATTCGGATCGCATTCTGCAAGTGGTCAACAATCTCATTTCAAATGCCATTAAGTTTACGCCTTCAGGGGGAAAAGTAATGGTGAGAGCCAAACGGTATGAAGAGTCCGGGAAAAACATGATCGTTGTTGAAGTTGAAGACACGGGACCCGGAATATCCAAGGAAGACCAAAAACGAATTTTTGATCGGTTTGTGCAACTCAAACCAAATGAAAAATTAGATATTCGCGGAACAGGCCTCGGTCTCAGTATTTGTCAGGCCTTGGTGGATTTACACAAAGGAAAGTTATGGGTACATAGTCCGCCCCCAACGAGCGGAACGGGCAGTTTGTTTTCATTTACGGTTCCCTGTGTTCAGCGTTCGGCGAATTCTGTTGTTGTTCCTCAACCTCTTCCCGCGTCGGCGCCTTCCCCGGCTCAACCTCACCAAAGCCGCCCTGGTTTCTGGAAGAAAATTTTTCGAGGTTTTTCAGCGTTCATTTTTGTTTCCCTGGCGGTATTGTCGCCGTTGTTGGCGCGTCCTTATTGGGGCACGGTGCGGCGGGTTCTAGATTCCAATTTGATTCAGCTGGAGGATGGGACCCGGGTTCGTTATTTGGGCGTCATTGTCCCCAAAAAAGGAAGCCTTCATGCCATTGAGGCGATGTCCGCCAATCGCGCTTGGGTTGAAAAAAAAGAAGTTCAATTTAAATATGGCCTTCAAGAGCGGGACATAGATGGGGTGTGGTTGGCCTATGTGTTCGTGGATGGAATTTTTGTGAACCAAGAACTGGTGAAACAAGGGCTGGCTTTGGTGTCCACTTTGCCCAATGAAGAAAGCTATCTCCCTGACCTTATTGCCGCTGAAAAAGAGGCCCATGACAACCGTCGCGGCCAATGGCGTGATTCAGCTTTGGACCTCTACCCGATTCGCGTGAGAAAAAAACCATGAGTGTTGAATTGGCCGATCGGCCCCTGTGGTCCAGGTCCCAAGTGGACATGCTCAAAGAATGTTCTCGCAAGTTGGCTCTTCACATGAAAGCGACCCGCGACGCGAGCGTGGACCCCGTTTATGGACAGGCCGCCGCTCTTAAAAAACTAAAGAACCGCCATTTGTGGACAGGGTCCTTTATTCACGAAGCGGTGGGAGAACTGCTTAAAACCCTTCGTCAGGGGAACGCTCTTCCTTCAACGGAAGGGCTTATTGAAAACCTGAAAGACAAGATGAGAGTTCAGTATAAGGCTTCTCGTGAGGGGCAGGGGGCCGAGGGCCGCCTGAGAGAGCATGAATATGAAATGAAAATCGCACCTGAAGTTTGGCGCGGGCATTGGGATACAGTGGAGAAGAGCCTTCGTTGGTTTACGCAATCCAATTGGTTGAAACGTTTGTCGGGACTGGGGCCTGAATGTTGGAAAGTGGTCGATGAGCTATTGGAATTTGATGTGAATGGAATAAAGGCCTATGTGAAAATTGACTGTGCCATAGAAACAGAAGGCAAATTTTTCTTGATTGATTGGAAAACCTCGAATTCCATCACAGAGGCGGAACCCTCGCTGCTGGTGGCCGCACTTTATGCCCATGAGGTGTGGGGGGCCGAGCCTGAACAAATTAATGCATGTGCCGTGTCCATGCTCACAGGGCAGACCTTTCATGCAACCGTCAATGAAGATGCCCTCATCAACACCCATCTTAAAATAGAAGAAGAATCCACGCTGCTCGAAGAGACCAAAAGAAATTTCCCATCCGATCCCTTTTCTCTGCCGTTTCCCAATTCCTCTCTAACCTGTCAGCGGTGCAATTTTCAAAAGTTGTGTCATGGACTACGTTGAATTTAAAAATCGACTCATGGAATCTCAGTGCGCCAAATGCCCTGACTTGTGCCGGGATCGTCAACACATCGTTGTCGACCGAGGTAACTCCGACGCGAAATTAATGATCATTGGGGAAGCCCCCGGTGAAAAAGAAGATTTTCTAGGAAAGGCTTTCGTGGGACGAGCGGGGGGACTACTCGATAAGCTCATGGCGGCCATTGATCTCGACACCAATCGAGATATGTTGATTGTCAATGTGGTCAAGTGTCGTCCGCCCAACAATCGTCCACCAACCTCCCACGAGGCGGACAATTGTCGGCCTTACCTGGAATGGCAAATCCAACATGTTCGGCCCCAGGTGGTGGTTTTGTTGGGGGCCACTGCCGCCAAACATTTGATGCCAGAGGAAAAAGGGCGGGGCATGAAAGAACGGGTGGGTCGGTTTTTTAACTTAGCGAAATATCCACAGGCCAAGTTTTTCTTGCTTTACCATCCAGCCTATTTGCTGAGAGATCCTCGAAAAATACCCGAAACAGTTGAACATCTGAAAATTTTGAAGTCACACTTATTTCTAGAGGAGGAAAGAACCCATGAAAGCGCTCACTGTTGATTATGACATGGTTGCTCAATCGATGCGGGATGTATGCCGTGAGTCCAATGACTATTTTTTCCACAAAAATTCAGGCCGGGTTTTAAGTTTATCTCGGGTTTTAATTCGCGTGATCGCCGAGCGAAGTGAAGACGCGCATGATTCTGTTCCCTGCTGGGAACAGGCATTGATTCCCTTGGCAAGAGAAATCATTGTCTTGGGAAGCAAAGACTATGTTCGAATTCCCGAGGCGTTTGGACGTCCCGAACACCGTTGGATGCTGGAGTTTTGCCAAACGGTTCGCGGCGCCAAACTTCGGGAGAAACTTGTGGGTTCGTTGAGAGGTCGAGAATCGTGTCGACGGTTTAAACAACTTCTTAAAGAACATATTGAAGAAAACAATCGGTGGCATGTCTATTGCCAGAAACAATGGGAGGCCATAGTCCAGGAATGGCTGGCCAGTCATTCCATTTTGGCGGTGGGAGCTCGGTCTCTTAAGAAACGTTTGGCCGCTTAACTCTTGCGTATTCTTTTAAGTCCCACAGCCTTTAAGGGCACGTTGACTCCTTCTCAAGCGGCTCGGCTGATGGGCCGGTCGGTTCGAGAACAATTTCCGAAAGCCACCTTAATATTTTTACCTTTGGCCGATGGGGGTGACGGAACCTTGGATGTTTTAACCCATGCCTTGGATGGAACAAAAAAATTCACATGGGTGGAAGGCCCCTTGGGACGAAAAGTGAAAGCATCTTGGGCTTTGATTGAGGAAACAAAAAGTCGTCCGCGGCGAGCTGTCATAGAAATGGCGCGGGCCTCCGGATTGGCTCTGATTCGTGGAAAAAACAGAATCATGGAAGCCACAAGTTACGGCACAGGACAGTTGATTAAAGCGGCGTTGGATCACGATTGCAAAGAGATTTTGATGGGGGTGGGCGGGACCGCTTGTTCTGATGGAGGGGCTGGCGCCCTCCAGGCCTTGGGCCTGCGTTATTATGGTCATACCGGACGAAGCATATCGGCGAAACCCAAAGATTTGCAGAAACTCGACCGTGTGGATTTTCAAGGTTTGGACCCGCGGTTACGGCGCGCAAGAATTTATGTTCTTTGTGATGTGGAGAACCCCTTGCTTGGAACATCAGGGTCTGCTCGAACCTTTGGACCCCAAAAAGGGGCTACAGGAAATCAGGTTCAAATTCTTGAAAAAATGCTTCACCATTGGTCTCGGTTTGCTCCTCTTCAAGCGCAGTCTTTGAAAGGGGCCGGGGCCGCGGGGGGGATGGCTTTTGGGCTGGCTGGTTTCGCCAAGGCACGACTTGTTCGGGGAACTTCTTATGTCATGCGCGCCTTGGAGTGGGAGAAAGAAGCTAAAAAAGCAGACCTTATTGTGACAGGAGAAGGACGTTTGGATAAAACCAGCTTTCAAGGAAAAGTGGTGGGAGAGATCATCAAACATCGCGTGGGCGTTCCCGTATGGGTGGTATGTGGTTCGCATACTTTAACCCCGAATCAATTAAAACAATTTTATATTTCAAAAATTTTCACTCTCAAGGAGTTTCTGTGAGTCAACAATCATCGATTACTCAAGATTTATCCCGTGTTTTGTCTCCTCGTTCAGTGGCCGTTGTGGGCGCTTCCCGGAAGGAAGGATCGGTGGGAGATGCCATTTTTCGAAATCTTCTCGCCTCTGATTTTCAGGGGGTTCTCTATCCAGTAAATCCCAAAGCCCCTTCGATTGGCGGTGTGAAATGTTACCCCACTCTTTCCGCCATTCAAGAGCCCATTGATTTGGCCATCATTATTGTTCCCAACACGGTGGTGCCAGATGTTTTAAAAGAGTGCGCGGCGGCTCATATTCCCGGCGCGGTGGTGGTCAGCGCGGGTTTTAAGGAAATTGGAGGAAAAGGAATTGAGCTGGAGCGTGAAATCAAAGCCATTGCAGAGGAACATGGCATTGCGCTTATCGGTCCGAACTGTTTGGGTTTTATCAACACTGATTCGAGGGTTCGTCTCAATGCGTCATTCGCCGCTACCATGCCCAAGGCTGGCAATATCGCTTTTATTTCTCAAAGTGGCGCTTTGTGTACGGCGGTTTTGGATTACGCCAAAGGGAAGGGAATCGGTTTCTCAAAATTTGTGAGCATGGGCAACAAAGCGTTGGTCAATGAACTCGATTTCCTCACCGCACTTCGAGACGATCCCATGACGGATGTCATTTTGATGTATGTTGAAGATATCGCAGACGGACAAGAATTTATTCGACTGGCGCGCCATATCACCGGCGAAACGCTTAAACCCAAACCCATCATTGCGATCAAGTCCGGGCGAACCCCCGAAGGGGCCAAAGCCGCTTCCTCTCACACGGGATCTTTGGCGGGATCTGATGACATATACGATGCCGTGTTCCTGCAATCGGGGGTTCTTCGCGTTGAGACAGTGGAAGAATTGTTTGATTACGCGGTGGCCTTTTCTCAGCAGCCTCTTCCCAAAGGAAACCGAGTGGCCATTGTCACCAATGCGGGAGGACCGGGCATTATGGCCACCGATGCCGCCATTCGGCATGGACTTGAGCTCGCCAAACTGGACGCGTCCACCATTGAATCGCTTAAAAAGGAATTGCCCATCACGGCCAATGTCAACAATCCCGTAGATGTGATTGGGGATGCGCGTCACGATCGTTATGAAGCGGCCATTCGAGCCGTGGTGAAAGATCCCAACGTGGATGGCGTGGTGGTCATTTTGACGCCGCAAGCCATGACGGATATCCGCGAAATCGGCGAGGTGGTGGCGCGCGTGGCGGAATCCATGAAAATTTCACCGTGGTTATCCAAGCCCATTTTGGCGAGTTTTATGGGGATTGTTGATGTGTCGGTTGGGGTTTCGATTTTAGAGAAAGCGGGTATTCCGCATTACATTTTTCCTGAAGGAGCCGTGCGTGCTTTGTCACAGATGCACCGGTATCAGAAAAATTGGCTGGACCGGCCTCGCACGGAAGTGAAAATTTATCCCGTCCAAAAAGAATTGGTGGAGAAAATATTTAAAAGAGTGAAATCGGAGGGTCGAACCTATTTGCCGGAAGTGGAAGCCTTGGAGGTGTTCGCGGCTTACGGGCTGCCTGTCTTAAAAAGTAAATTGGTCAAAAGTGAAGAGGAAGCCATTCAAACCGCCAAAGAATTTGGGTATCCAGTGGTTCTTAAAATTGCCTCCCCGGCCATCGTCCATAAATTGGATGCAGGGGGAGTGGTTATCAACATTCGAGACGCCGGCGAATTAACTCGAGCGTACCGAAAGATGATCAACACCGCCCATGCTTTGGTGGGGGCCGACAAGGTGTGGGGAGCGGAAGTGCAACAAATGGCCGACAAAGGAGTCGAAGTGTTTATGGGATCAAAACGAGATCCCAAATTTGGACCCGTCATTGTTTTTGGGTTGGGAGGCACTTTCGTAGAAGTTTTTCGAGACGTTTCATTTCGGTTGGCTCCGCTTCGAGAGTGGACGACGCGTGCCATCATCGAAAAGAGCAAGGCGTACAAGATTCTGCAAGGCTATCGCGGTCAGCCGGCGGATATTGCCAAGGTATCGGAATGTTTGGGTCGACTTTCCCAACTGGTTGTGGATTTTCCGGAAATAAAGGAATTGGACATCAACCCCTTGATCGTTTATCCCCTTGGAAATGGAGCGCGCGTGCTCGACGGGCGGATTGTTTTATCCGGCCAGTAGTCCCCAGGTTTGGAGCAGGTCCCCGTCTCTGGACCAACGGTTTCCTATATCGGTGCGGTAAAACATGTTGGGCAATATGATGTTTTTGATTCGGTTGTAGGTTTCTTTTTGCGCGTCGGACATCGTGGCGCCAGAACCGGTGACCACCAATACATAACCGCTGGAGCCGGCAATTCTCCAGTCCCCATCCACCAGGCGCACATCGCAATGGTGGATTCCATTCAACGGTTGTTTCTTAAAAATAATCACGGCGTCATCTGAAAACTTTTCAAATACATCTGGGTCATCATAGGGGTAAGGCGGAACGGCAATGACGACTCCCACTTGGTAACCCTTGTTCGTTTTTAGTTGAAATGGTTGCCGGTTGGCCAAGGCAAAAAGCAAATCGCTCCAGCGGCTCGCCACGCCTTCCATTTGGATATTGATGGTGGGGTATCCAAACCGCGGGGTAATTTCGAGCGGATAAATGCCTCTCGAATTCACTATGCAGTTGATATCGAAATAGCCGATGAATCCAATCTCCGCCAATCTCTTTTCAAATTTCTTGAGGGTTTCGTTGTAAAGCCGATTGGGGCCCGCCCACATGATCGTGGTCCCCATCTCCCCCGTGGTCGGGCCGATTTCATCATTGAACATGCGTTTGTGTTCAAAGTTGATACACGCCGGCAAAATGAATTCTTGACCGTTAAAGAAGGCGCCGATGGCCACTTCCACTCCGGCCACGAATTTTTGGAGTTGAAAACTGCGAATTTTTGATCCCCAACCCGTTTTGTAGCGTTCCAGCATGTTCACCAAATCCAACCCATCTTCTTCTTGGCCCACAAAGGAAAGGACTTTTTCATCCTGGGCTTTTCCATTGGGTTTCACAACGTAGCGGCCGGGATTGCCTTTGACGAATTTGAGCGCTTCATCGAAGGAAGTGAAATCCCAACAGGGAAGGGTGTTGATGCCCACTTTACGGAGTTCTTCTTGAGCCAAGTCCCGATCAAACTCAAGTTTGTCCGAAAAGGGAGTTCCTCCAACCACTTTTTTGCCTTCTTTGCGCAATCGTTCAGCGATGCCCCCAAATCCAATATCGTCGAAAATGATCACATCGGCCCAGTCGGCGTGTTTTTCCCAGTCGTCAACTTTATCAACGAACCCATCAGACACATTTTTTTCGTGTTTATCGCCGATGTGATATCGAACTTGATGGCCTTCGTTTTTAACGACATACGCCAAGTCGCCAATACATCCGATTTCAGAAACAAACAAGAATTTTTTACCGTTGCCGTTTATTTTATCGCCGCCCATGTAGTGAAAGTGTGGAAGGAATTGATCTTCTTTGCAATGCATTCGTGAATTTCTGAAAACATCTATAATGCCGTCTATGTTTGAATCTCACCTCACCCTCATTTTTATCGGATTTTTTGTTGTCATCGGGTTTGTGTACGGGTTGCTGCGGCATCAGCAAAAATCTTCTTTGACTCGCTTGGAGGAACTCAATCGGCAGTTGCTTGAAGCCCAACAGAAAGCCAATCCGGCCGTTGAATTTCTACAAAGAGAAATCTCCAATTTGCGGGAACAGATGACGACCAGTTTGGCTGAGTCGGCCAAATTGGTTGTTGAATCTCAAAAAACGGTGGGAGAGAGATTGGACAAAGCGGCGCAAGTGGTGGGACAAGTCCAAAACACCTTGGGGGGATTGGACCGGGCCACCCAACAGGTCTTTGCCGTGGGTAAAGACATATCACAACTTCAAGAGATATTACGCGCTCCAAAAATGAGGGGCACTTTGGGGGAATTGTTTTTGGCTGATCTTCTTTCTCAGATTTTGCCACCGAAACATTTCAAACTTCAACACACCTTTAAGACGGGTGAAACGGTGGACGCCGTTATATTTCTGGGCGGAAAATATGTTCCCGTGGACTCAAAGTTTCCTCTCGAGAACTTTAAGCGTCTCCTCCAAACCCAAGACCCGGCTGAGAAAACCGTGGCGAGGCGAAAATTTGTGAACGATGTGAAGCGCCACATCGATTCGATTGCATCAAAATATCTTCTTCCCGACGAAAACACGTTCGATTTCGCGCTCATGTATATTCCGGCCGAGAATGTTTATTACGAAACCATCATCAAGGATGACGCGATGGGAGACGATGGGGCGCTCATGAACTATGCGTTTTCAAAACGAGTGGTGCCTGTTTCTCCCAATTCCTTCTTTGCCTATCTGCACACCATCGCGTTGGGACTCAAGGGGCTTCAGATTGAAGAGAATGCTCTCCTGATCATCGATCAGTTGGCCCGACTGCGAGGGGACTTCTCTCGGTTCAAAGACGATTTTCGACTGATCGGCAAACATCTCACCAATGCCAAGGGATCGTTTGAAGATTCTGAAAAACGATTGGGTCGGTTCGAAGACAAATTATTAGCGACAGGGGAGAAGAAAAACGACTTGATCGAGTCCGTGATATCTCGTCCAGAATCGGGGCTCCCGCTCGACCTGTAAAAGATTCAGGTTGAAGGTTTTGTTGGTTTCCACAAGCCGCGTTTATTTGTTCTGGCGTTTCTTTCCAGTTCTTGAAATTCTTTTTGGTATTTGAAAGGGAACTTGTTGTAGGTGTTGGCGTATCCCGCCTCAATAATAAGAGCGTTTAAAAAACCTGTCTCAAACGACTCAAGTTCACAAATTTCTTCGGCCAACCACGGCTCCAATTCCTCACAAGCGGGCGGATTGAAAAAAACATAGGCCAGGGTTCTTCCATGCCGGTCGAGATGTTGATTGATCGTGTTGGCGGGTTCATATTCCAACCGGACTTTCTCTCCCTCAATTAAAGCCTCAACAAACTTTGAAGATCTTTTTCCAAGAGATTGAATCGTTTTTGCATCCCGGCCACTTTTTCTGGCATCGCTCCACAGTTTTTGAGAGGGATAGACTTCTGGCGTGTCGATACCAACCAAGCGAACGCGAATCTGGTTTGACAATAGAAGAGTGTCCCCGTCCACCACTCGTTTGACGGCGAGGGGGAAGAGCTTGGTCTGTGTTTTTTCGGCAACCAATGGGAACGCCAAAAAAACACCCAGACAAAGGGGGAGGAGTCGCTTTGTCATGAACGGGAAGGATTGTCCTCAATACCTGCTTGAATTTCAACTCTTTCTAAGAGATATTGGGTTGTTCATATATTATAAGGAGGGAGGGTCGAATCGTGGAGCCGGCGGACAATCAACTTTACGCGGTTATTTTAAAAGATGAATCCCAGCTGCAATGGGGTCCAATCGCTCAAGCCTTGGCTGTTTATCGGCAAGTCCCCCCGTTGGACACGACCGCCGAAGCGAAGAGATGCTGGGGGATCTTGGCGGAAAAAGATGATAAAGCCACCGCGGAAAAATTCTGTGAGGCGATGAATTCACGGAAATTATCATGCTCTGTTGTGCCCCAAACCGCGCTTTTACCCCACAACCCTCCCATCCTATTCTCGAAGATCTCCCAAACACCCGAATCATTGAGCCTTGGTGACCACGCGAATTTCTCTTTTTCCCTTCCTTGGATTTCAATTTCTGTTCTGGCTGCCGCCGCCTTTCAATCCTCACAGGTTCGTGTTCTTGAGGAGAAGCAGGGTTCCACTGGCGCTCAGAAACTTCTCAGCGCGGGCATCATGTTGACCACTGGGTTGCCCATTCGAATTGGTCCCAAAGGAAAAACCGTTCAGAAAAATATCAGTGAAACCCAACTCTCTTTTGTATTGGATCTCCATGTTAAAAATTCTCAAAAGAGATACCGAATGATGGCCGATCAATTCGATTTCTCTTTTTTACATGAAAAAATGGTTCATGGCGCCATGGGGAATTTCCGGCTCCTGCTTCAAGAATGGTCTCAGCGAGCCCCTCAAGCCCGCCAAAGCCGCGGCACACGCATCCTGTTGGGAGGACACCCCATCACAACAATGGGTTACGAAACCTTGTTTGATTTAGAAAAAGAAACGCGGTGGTTGAATGCGATTGCGCCACAATAAAATCACAGGAATCATAAAAAGCCCTGTCTTCCAGGCGTCCGTTGTTTATCTCGTCTCCATTATCGTTGTTCATTGGCAAATGTGCAGGGATTTGGGTCATCGCATACAAGCTGGCTCACAAGTTGGAGCGCTTTTCATTTGGGAATTTTGGTGGTTCAAAAAATCTTTATTGACCCCAGAATTAAACCCTTTTTATTCTACCCATCTTATGTTCCCGGTGGGTATACCCGTTTTGCCCCAAGGGCCCCTCCTGAATATATTGGCTTTGGGGTTGCAGGTATTTTTCAATGTATACACAACGTATAACTTGTTGTGCCTCTTTGCTTATTTCCTATCTGGAGTATCAATGTTTCTACTGGTTAAGGATATTACCTCTCAGAACAAAGCAGCCTTTTTGTCGGGATACATTTATATGTTCAGCCAGTATGCTCTTGTGCAGCATAGTTTGGGGCATTTGAACCAAAGCATGATAGGGTTCGCCCCATTAATTTTTTTATCTCTTCGCAGACTTGCTAATTCAAAAAATGGATCGACCGTGCTTTTTTTCTGGAGTTCACTGGCTACCAGTTTGCTTTCACCCTATTTCATTGTTGGAACAATATTTTTTGGTGTCTTGATCTTTTCAGGCGCCCTCTTGTTGAAGAACAATATAAAAGACAGAAAACAATATTTTCTTACCCTCGTGTCTCATCTAACGTTGATTGCAGTCATTGACATCATATTCTATTGGCCAATTTTCATTCATGCTTCCTCATTAATTGGAGGCAATGAAATGAGTTCACTCAGCCTTTTATCCTTTATCGATTATCCTGCATGGCACCCAAATGATTGGATACAACACCTCCGGAAATTTACCTCCGGATTAATGGACTACGAATTGATCAACTCACCGGGTTTTGTAAGTCGATCCAGTTTGGCTCTCTTGGCAAAACCCGAAAATCTTATGGGTTTCTTTGGAATCAGTTTGTGGGGTCTTGTTATTTGGGGTTGGAAAAAAAAGGTTTACACCTGGACGAGCCCATGGTTGTGGTTATGCTTATGTGGACTTGTTCTGGCTATGGGGCCTTTATTAAATATCGCTTATCAACCTACTCAAATCCCGCTCCCTTTCGCACTATTTCAAATGATTCCTTTTTCGAATATCTTTCGATCTCCAGCAAGATTGGTTCACATTTCCTGGTTGGGTATTGCTGTCCTAGCTGGAATGAGTTTCTCATGCGTGGCCAATAGTTATTTTAAAACACGCACGGGCCAGTCTGTTTTCTGCTTCATATTTTTAATGATCTATTCATGGGAGATGGGGCTTCACAGGGTTGGCAATATCTATACAACTCTTTTGGAGAATTCCAGTGTTGAATATTTAAAGAACGATCCAAATGCCGGTGCTGTGTTGGATTTACCTGCCATGATTTTAAAATCAGGCGATATTTCTTTGAATGTGCAAAGGGCCATGCTCTATCAACCTCTTCACGGCCGTCCACTTGTAGTCGGGAGAGGCTCTCGGCACACGCAGACATCACTATCATTTTGTGAAAATACTGAAGTTATTTATGAACTTACACATCCTTTTGTTTTGGTTGAACTCTATCGTCAGACCATGCTTGAAAATCACCGGAAAAAATTAATCGATCAAGCTCGTTCAATTTTTCTGGAGAACAATATTCGTTACATTATCCTTCGAAAAGACGATCAAACATTTGGTGTTGAAGTGTTGGCTTTATATGAGAAATTCCTTAGGGAAAGTCTTGGAAATCCATCCTTTGAAGCAGGAGAAATTCTGATTTTCAAGATATAGTTCAATCAATTCTTCTTATTGGTCGAATACAGAAAACAATGAGAAGTAGCAAACCCAGAAGCGATAGCATTGCTGATAGCAAGAGATACCTGGGAGCATATTTTAAAACGAAGCTTCCTGAAGGTTGGAATGTTTTGAGAGTTACAAGGCCGCTTTTGTCCTTAATTAATTTAACTGTATGCGCACACCGGGCTGCTGTGTAAAATCAAAACCATTTACATGTGCAGCTTCAACCTCAAAATGAGACCAACTGTTACGGCTTCTTAATATGAATTTGTAGTTTTGACATGAAGGGATTCAATCATGTGTTAACTTCACCATCTGGAATATGGCCGTTTCTTCTGCTTCGTTCATGTAAACGATTTTAAACAATGGAGACGTCTGCAAAGTATTTATTAATTCTCTGTGAGGGATATTATCGAAATGAGAATTCTGAAGAGTTGTATTCAGGGCGCTTTCAGTTGATTCCAGCAGGAGGTATTTAATTTTTCTTCCCTCAGCCCATTGATACAAAACAACAGGGTTGTTAACAGAAGGGAGGTGATACGTCTGACGGTCCGTGTATAAGTAAAAACGACCGTCGTACAACGTGGCAAAGACATTGTTATGGTCGGTGTGATTAAGAATCCATTGATAGGTGGTTTTAATGGGAGTGTTAATGGGGGTTTGTAGAAAAAGGGAAGTCTGGAAAATACGATGCAATGTCGGAACGTACAGAACAAGGATAAGACCTGTCAATGAAGTGACCACAATTCTTTTTCGGGCAGTTCCATGAGCTATCAAGGGCACCAAACGACGGTGCCACTTTTCCGGGGTTTGTATCCCCGGAAAAGTATCGTGGTAAGGTAACCTCGGACTTACGTCCGGGGTCTTGGCCACGATAAATTCCACACCGGAAAAGAAGAGAAACATAAATATCGGCAGAAGGGGGTACAGATAACGTCCCGATTGACGTGTCCAAAAGAGAAGCAACAGGATATGAAATCCGGTGGCGAGTAGAAGAGCCCGCCATTGTTGTTTTTTCCATAAAGTAATGCCGCCTATAAAAATTCCACAAACAACGAAAGCGATTGTTGTTAGGTTCAATAATTGATGTCTTAAAAAAGAGGGCCAGCGAAAAAGTTGTTGAACACATAACTCATTTAGGTAAAAACGGACATTCGATAAAATCAAATCAAAAAGAGAGTAAGCAGATGATTCTCCCATGTGAATCCAGGCAGAAAATTGGTCAACATAATGGAGCCCTGTTCCCGAAGCAAGATGATTGCGGACAACAATCCATCCCATCATGATCAATGCGGTCAATGAAAAGGCGAGCAATGGCCTCCAGCGTTTATTGAGTGCCAATGCAGGTTTTGAGGTGCGGCCCCAACGGGATTCGAACCCGTGATCTCTGCCTTGAGAGGGCAGCGTCCTAGGCCGCTAGACGATGGGGCCAAGGGCTGGATCCTACCAAATCAGTTTTCCGAGAATACATCGCAATCTCTCAATCCGAATTTCGAGAAAAATTCATTTGAGGGGGGATTTTCCATCAGTTGAAATTCCAATGGGTTATCTTTAGCGTGTATACAAAGCCACCACTGAAATTTGGCCAGTGTCCAAAAGAATTGTTTTTTCTGAAAAATTTTTGGGGATGTATTCTGGTCGGGGAATCACGGTTGCGGAGGTTAATCTCAAACCTGTTAATAATATGGTGTCGATCTCAGCAAATCGGGGGTCATGGATGATTCCTTCCCCATTTAAAAGATCCGCATTCCAAGGAGATTGTTGGTTTAAATAAAAATAAAAAATCGGATGGTCGGTGTAAAACCGAGCCCCCTCTGGAATGAGTTTTTTTAATTCGTCTGATGCTTTTAAGTCCCAGTAAAGGGATTCCGGGTCCATAGACCCGATTGAAAAAGGAGTGTTTTCCAACAAACGTTGAAAAACGGGGGGAATTCCAAAAGGACGGATCAAAGCCACTCCCATCCGACCCAGGGTTGGAATGAGGAAAAGCGCGAGAATCAAAACCTTTCCCATGCGTACGTTAACAGAGGCATTATGGAAAAAAAAGGACTGGTACCCTTTGGCGGCAAAGAGTGCCATAAATGGCAACGCCACAATAAAATAATGATGATAGGGAACCCTCACGCAGTGCAGAAAGACGGGTGGGATGACCCAGAATAATCCAATCGGCAGGTTCCCTTTTTTAAAAATTGATTGAGCACAACCATAAAAACCCAACAAAAATATCCATGGGGCAACACCCAATACAACATCAAAAATCGTGGATTGAACGGAAAAGGGATACCATTGTTTGAAATTAAAAATAAAAAATTGATACCAAAATGCCTGAATAGCCCCTTGCGAATAATAATAGGCACTTGTTAATAAAAACAAGGTGCAAAAGAGACCGGTGGCTGTGATTAGTTTGATAAGAGTATTTTTTCTTCCTTCATTTGATTTTCTGATTGCACCAATAAGTTCCCCCAAACCCCAAGCGCACAAATAGACAATGCCTGTCTGCTTGGTCAGAAAGGCCAGTGTGAAAAGAAGGATCGCCAAGGCAAAAGAAACTCGCGACTTGGAGGGTTGATACATCAGCAGCATTCCCCAGATGCCCAGCAAGGCGACAAAGGGTTCTACAAACATATCCGATCCCCCAAAAAAAGGAACAGAAAATCCATACATAAGGGCTGCCGTCAGTGCCACCCATGGTTCCAAATACAGGCGACTCAGACGGTAAAGACCCCAGGCGGTCAGAAAATTGACGCCCACATAGACCAGCGCCGCTGTTAACAGCGTGGGAGAAAATATCCAGAAAAACAGACCCAAAAAATAACCCGCTGCGGGTCCGACATGAATGAAAAAATCTCGATACGGGATTTTTCCCATTGGTAAATCTCGCGCAACCAACAGCCATTCAGTGGCTGTTGAGTGGGGAGGTCGGTTCATCATCCAGAGATTTAAGACAAAGGCCAGGAAGCCCAGGGCAATAAAAATTACTTTTTGAGGTCGAGTCATCGCTTCATCTCAAATTCAAGGCGATTCTTATTTTTTAAGGAATGGCTGTGATATTTTTTTCCCCAAGCCATTTTCCATAGACTGTTTGAAACCGATAAAACATTGCGCCACCGAAATGCGGAGGTGTTGATAAAGCCCGCCCGGGCCAATGTTTTAACAGGAACTTCCATGTAGGTGAGCCCGTTGGCCACGGCTTCACAGAGGATTTCAGCTTGGTACGCAAAACCAGTCGCGTTGGGAGGGAAACGCCGGACGGTGGCCGTCTTGTGAATTACAATTCCATTGTAATATTTGAGATGACTGCCGGTGATGCTTCCCACCAATTTCGTGAAAATATTGGAGACCACACGCCTTCCCCAAGGTCGATCGTGCATGTCGAAGAGATAGGGAACAATAATATCCGCTTTTCCCAGTTGATCCAGCATGAAGTTCAACGTGTGCAAAGGTGTATCATTATCTCCACATACCATCATATAGTAGGTTCCCTTCGCTATCAGAGAACCGGCCACATAATTCGTTCCCAACCCGCGATTTTTTTCATTTTGAACCAGTACAATCGGGACGTGGGGGTTGGTGTTCATAAACTGTTTGATATTTGAGAGAGAGTTATCTCTTGAGCCATCTTCATACACCAAGATTTCGTAGGACTGAGGCCGCCCTTCCATGGCTTTTTGAGTGGTTTCTATGGCGTTAACGATATTTTTTTCTTCGTTGTAGCAGGGCAGGAAAAAGGTGATATCCACCGAAGGCTTTATCTTATCGGGCATCTTTTCAACCTTCCAATTTCCCACTGATCATCCATGAGATAAACAAAATCACTCGCGTGATGATATTTCCTTGTTGGGTCAATTGCGCGTTTCCATTGGAAATTTTCAGAACGCCCATTTGTTCCATCACGACAAGTCGATCTTCAAAGCGTGACGATCGTGCGTATTCCTGTGTGAGGGATTCAATATTGAGTGTTGGTGATTTCATGAGTTGCGTAAGTAAAGTAATTGATACAGACCGGCAGATACCAGAATAAAAATAAGCATACAGCGTGAAGAGGAATATTTCAAAACACAAAACAGTAAAAATGTGATTGATATTGCCATCGCTTCTGTTTGATGAAAATAGGCCCAGTCCCAATAAAGTTGAGAACATCACAATTGAAAGAAGAATAATGCGCGGCTCATTCGATGGTTTTTTCCTCCATAGAAAAACATGAACAATGAGGAAAAGAACGAATCCAAAGACGCTTTCAATCACGATATTCATGTCAGCCCACACGTTCCAGCTTTAAGACGCGTCGGAAAAAGTCAGAAAATCTTGCTAACCACAATCCTTTAGGAGTCAGAGGGCCCACCAAGGTTTCATTGATGTGCAATAATCCAAGAGAATGCAGAGATAACAATCGTTTCCGTAGCATGCCTTGAAGCCCCATGCCCCCATAGCCATTTTTTAGGCTTTCGATGGTGGATGAACCACCGCGGTCCATTAGATCGGCTAAAATGCGTATCGAGTATCCTCTGGAAAAAACGGATTTACATTGCAGATAGACAATCATGCCGGTCATAAACAGGCAGGCGCCCGCAAACCGAAGCGGAGAAGCCAAGTTCATCATAAAAAAACCCCCCACCCCCGTCAGTGCGATTAAGATTAAGAGTTCCAATAACAAAACTCTTTTTTTAAAGGCCAATCGAAACAATTTTTGAAGGAACAAATCGCTCATCACAACAGAAAAACAAATGATGGCCGTGTGAATTAGTGTTGAGAGAAGGTCCCGCATTCTACGTTTGCGATTTAAACATGTTTATGACTTTTTGCATGGGTGTAAATTTAAAATTTGTGAGATCGATAAACTTTTCGGAATTTAAATAAGTTTTACGAGGCCTTCGTTCAAGAAGTCCGATTTCTTTTTCCGACTTCATGATGATTTTATTGGTGCTCTGCAGGGTCTTTAGAAAAATGGTGGCCAATTCCTCCCGAGAAAATATCTCGGTGTTCGCTATATGAAACAAACCCCGAGCGTTTACTTCACAGAGTTTTTCTATCGCGGGTCCCAGGTCATCCACAAAAGTTGGGGAAAATGATTGACCGCCAAGGCAGACCACGTCTTGATTATTTTTAATCCAATTGTTCCACTCGGAAAACAGGTGAAATTCGTGGGGGTTGGCTCCCACAATCTTGTCGAACCGCAAAATCAACGACTCATTGTTCTTCGAAATCAAACATTGCTCGGTCGCGGTCTTTTGTCTGCCATATTCATTGATTGGATCTGGAGAATCGTTTTCTTTGTAGTTGCCATTTTCTCCGTTAAAGACCCAACTGGTGGACGGATAAATAATTGTGGAGCCCATTTCTTGCAGATTTTCAATCAATTGGAGAGTTCCCTCGACATTAATGGCTCTGGAAGTCCGTATGTCTTGGGCACATTGATCCACATGTCCTACGACCGAGGCGATAATGGAATACCATCTTGTTTTTGTTTGGAAAATAGAGGAAGGTAATTTTTCTTTAATTGACTCACGAACCAAATCAAAGTGAATTAAATCGCTCCTGTCACTTTTATTTTTGGTTCCGTAAACCTCATATCCCTTGGTCTTTAAATAGTCGAATATGTGCCGGCCGAGAAACCCTGAAGCTCCCACCACAAGAAACTTCATGAGAAAATGCGGGGCATAAGGGAACGGGAACTTCCAGGAAAAATAGAAGCGAAGGTCCCTCCGTTTGCGACGAATTCTTTCTGGGTCTGAATCAGCCTGTCCTCGTTTTCTGGGTTAACGCCCAAAAGACATAATTTGATCTTTTTTCGAACCAGTTCTTGGGATGCGACAATGGGCAGATGAGATCCCGGCATAAACAGACCGGTTTTGTGAATGTTGTCGTCCACCACAAATTCGAAGTAATTTTTTAAGTCCAAAATGTTGATAAACATGCATGACAAATGTCCCGCTCCCAAAATGGCCAGGCGGCCATGGTTTTTTTGGAATTCTTTTAGGAACAAATGAAGACCGCGCTTCACCTCGGCAAAGCCATTGACAAAGTTTTTAAAAAGGGAAGTTTCATCCATATCTTTTTGTTGGGAAAGGGCCCCACTCTTCTCAGCAGATCCAATTTTTCCAATGACAATCAGAGAATTCTCAAGCGGGTATGGGTGGTTTTGCAAGGTTATGACGTCAATGTTGTGATAATTTAAAAAAGATTTGAGAGTCATTTCAGTGAAATAACTGACATGCTCTTCCCATATCATGCTGTAGTCTTTTCCCGCCAACGCCCGTTTACAGTCTGGGACCTCCAAAACCACATAACCATTCATTTTCACAAGAGTTTTTATCGCGGCGATGAATGGTTTGAGGGCGTGAACATGTTCGAGCATGTGTCGAACCACAACCACATCAAATTTTCCTCTCTTCTCAACAATTTTATTCGCCAAGGCTGGATTCAATAATTCTTGTAAGGTCTCAAGCCCGGCCAAGGGATCATTGATCCCGAAATCGGTACGGGGATCCAATTGCACTGTTGCCATACCGTTGAGATTGCGTAATCTCTCGAGCAATGAGCGGTCCTTGAAAGTAACCCCGGCAACGACCGATTTTGATGTAAGACCAGGGAGACCCAGGATAGCTTGAGCCAGGTCGTCCAAATGTTTTTCCGGCTCATTGTAGGTCAACCATTCAAATCGCGATTTTATTTCGACGGGAGGGGGTGGGCCGACGAGTTGGACCACAAGGCAAGAGCGGCATAACCCGATGGATAGTGGATGTGTATATTCCAAGGCTTCCTTTGAGGAAAGAAAGCGGTTGGTCATGGGTTGTGCACCCAAATCCATTGATGGTGTGACTATTCCACCATCACAGATGCGGCAAGAAATCAAATGTCCTCCTTGCAGAAAATCAAAGCTGAAAAGCAAGTTTTAGTGTAACAAAAAGAAAAAAATTAAGGTTGAATGAAACCCTTGTATGAAATGGAATCATGAGATCTCGTTTGAATACGAAGAAATATTTGAGGGTCGCCGTCGCCCCGGCCTAGCTTTTAAGCGGAGTGATTGTTGGCAAGTGTATAAGCCGGAGCCCAGTCGTTCCGGCAGAAGGTGTGATGGGATCACCTCCCTCTTGGGAGAGGCTGGGTCCCGGCTTATACTCATCTCAGCGCACACATCCTTTAAAAAATGGGCCGGGACGACGGCCATGCTTGATCCCTTGTTGGGTTGTGACGGAGCCGCGCTATGACTAGAAAGCGTTTAGCGGTTATAGGAAGTGGATTTGGCGGATTGGCGGTGGCCATCCGGTTACAAGCGGCGGGTTTTCAAGTCACCCTGTATGAAAAGCGCGATAAACCTGGAGGGTGCGCTTATACTTATAAGGACCAGGGTTTTACTTTTGACGCCGGGCCTACGGTCATCACTGCCCCCACCTGCTTGGACGAACTATTTCAGGTATCCAAGAAAACGATGTCTGATTATGTTGAGCTCATGACCGTTACTCCTTTTTACCGCTTTTTTTGGGAGGATGGATTTTCACTCGATTATTCGAATGAGGTGTCCAATCTTGAGAGTCAAATCCGTAAGAAATCACCGGTGGATGTGGACGGATACCGACGGTTTTCCAAATATTCACACGCGGTCTTTAAAGAAGGATATGAGAAGTTGGCGCATGTCCCCTTTCTCAATTGGTGGAGTATGGTTCGTGTTTCGCCTCAATTGATTCATTTGGCGGCCTATCGTTCGGTTTATCAAACGGTTGCGAAATACTTTCGCGACCCGCAACTTCGGCAGGCTTTTAGCTTCCATTCATTGATGTTGGGGGGAAATCCATTCACTGCTTCCTCCCTGTATACCTTTATCCATCACCTGGAAAAAAATGGGGGTGTATTTTTCCCAAAAGGGGGCACTGGAGCCCTCATTCGAGGCTTGGTTAAACTTTTCACCGATTTGGGAGGAGATATTCGTTTGAGTTCTCCAGTTGAAAAAATTGTCACAACGGGAGGCAGGGTCACCGGAATACAAACAGAATCAGGCCAGCGCGAAATATTTGATGGGGTTGTCAGCGATGCCGATGTGGTGCATACCTACGCCCATTTGTTGTCCCAGGAACCGCTGGCGCAAGCTGCGGCCAAAAAAACCCAGACCATGCGCCACAGCATGTCACTTTTTCTGATTTATTTCGGAACAAGAAAACGATATCCCCATCTGGCGCATCACAATGTCATCTTTGGACCTCGTTACAAAGAATTATTGGAGGACATTTTTTTAAAAGGTGTTTTGGCAGACGATTTTTCACTTTATCTGCATGCCCCAACCAAATCCGATCCTTCACTTGCTCCTGAAGGGTGCGAGACCTTTTATGTTCTCTCTCCGGTGCCTCATTTGGGAACGGCGCCCCTTGATTGGGCCGAAGAAGGCCCTCGGTACGCAAAAAAAATATTGGCCTATTTAGAAAAGCGATATTTGCCGGGGTTACAAGAGAACCTGTTGACACAACGAATTTTTACGCCCGCTGATTTTCAAACCGAACTTCATGCCACCCACGGATCGGCATTTTCTTTAGAACCCGTTTTAACTCAGAGTGCGTTTTTTAGGGTGCACAACCGGGATCCTCGCATTCAGGGTTTGTATTTTGTCGGGGCTGGAACCCATCCCGGCGCCGGTATACCCGGCGTGATGAATTCGGCCAAGGCCACGGCCAATTTGGTCATGGAGGATTTGAGCGAACCTCCCAGCCCTTTTGAGAAACAACCCATCCTCATCCGATCCCTTTCCGGGGCGTAAACCATGACCGACCCTATGAAGGCGTTTATCGCGTATTGTCAAAATCGAACCCCATGGGAAGGCCGTTCCTATGTGAATTGGATAAGCTGGTGAAAAAGAAACATTATTTATTGTTAGGTTTGATTTTGCTTCCCTCAATGTATTTATTGATTTCAACAGCCAAGAACACCTCTTTGGTTTACGATGAGGTCATTTACGCGCCGGCCGGTTTAATTTATTTAAAAACAGGACAATTAACGCCTAACATCGAGCATCCACCCTTACAAAAAATAATCTCCGGAGTTCCTATGCTTCTCCAGGGTGCCAAATGGCCAATCGAACGTTTCATGAATTTGAATGATGCATGGAGAAATGGGTACCAAATATTTTTTCATAATACTGTTCCCGCTCCAAAACTAATTTTCTTATGTCGTTTCTCCAGTATCTTGATAACGCTTGTATTGGGTATTGTTATTTACTTTTTTTGTAAGAAACTGTTTGGATTGCAAGCAGCGTTACTCAGTTGTTCTGTGTTTTTGTTTGACCCTTTAATTCTAGGTAACGGGTCCTTGGCGATGAATGATATTTATGTCACTTTTTTTATGACTGGATCAATATTCTTATTTTACGAATGGCTGATGAAACGGAATCGGACCACCGCTCTTCTTTCAGGTATATCAGCGGGAGCAGCGATTTCATCCAAATTTACTGGTTTCCTATTAGCTCCCATTTTCATCTTGATGTACCTTTTGCAAAGAAAAATTGAGAATAAAAGAATAGAGAAATCCGATGCTGTAGGGGCAGCTATTATTATATTGGCAACACTGTTTGTTGTGTTAAGCCTTTATAATTTCAATCTAGAGATGTTGAATCAAGCTTTAAGTCAAGGGCGATCTTTTCACAAGGAACGATTGTCAGATGGTTATCTCTTGGGCGAGGCTGTGGCCAAGGGATGGTTTTACTATCCGACTGTATCCCTGATAAAAACGCCACTCCCACTTCTGTTTTTTTGGATCACTGTGGGAATTGCCTTGGTTAAAAGGAAAGATAATAGTCGGGGATTTTTATTGTTTATTCCAATATTGGTTTTATGGTTTTCTGTTCTTATTAGTAACAATCATTTTGGGATTCGTTATCTTCTACCTGCCATTCCGTTTTTAGCGATATTAATTGGTGTATATTATTCTTCGCTTAAATCACGAAAAGACAGAATCGTATGTTGGATGTTAATGGGATGGATGGTAATTGAGTCATTCATCACACATCCACATCACATGGCCTATTTCAATCCCTTGGTCGGAGGCATAAAAAATGGATGGAAGTGGTTGGATGGATCCAATCAAGATTGGGGGCAGGATCTCCCAACTCTTGCAAAAGTCATTCACAAGCAAGCCATCAAGCCCTCCATTCTGATGGGATATTGGGGTTCCAACCGTCCCGAGGCATGGGGTATAGACTATCAAGATGTCCTTTCTCCCGCCATTACGAATTCTTTTAGAAAGGAGACGATTAACCCCAGTGATGTTCCCGTAGAATGGCTGGTGGTCAGTGCGGAGCTCCGTCACAACCCTTCCACAAAAGCCGCCTATGCGTGGCTCAACAACAAAAATCCATTTTTATTAATCGGGGGAACTTTGTTTGTTTACGACATATCCCGAGATGAAGAATCCATCCTTCGCATAGGCGATATTTATAAAGAAATGGGACGAAAAGCGCTCTATCAGCGACAGTTGGAAAGGGCAAATTTTCTATTGGAGAATCAGGCATGAATTCAAATGACCATGAGTCGTGGAATGAAGAAATGGCCAAAAAATACATGCCTGATTTGTTTATATCTCAATCAGGGCTCCCCATCAGATGGGTCGAAAATCGCAGGTTTGTAATGATTAAGAATTTATGTGGCAGTGCCTCGGGAGGAAAAATCCTTGATGTGGGCTGTGGGTCTGGAAACCTTTTGGAGAAATTAAACGGAGACAGGTTGGTGGGGATTGATTTGTCCGATACATTGCTCAATCAGGCTCGCGAAAGGTTGAAAGATAAACCAAACTGTGAGTTAATCAAGGCGGATATCGAGCGACTTCCATTTGAACGCGGTTTATTTGATTGTGTCATCTGTTCAGAAGTATTGGAGCATGTAGAGAACCCCAAATTGGTTATCGATGAAATGTTTCGCGTGATCAAACCCCAAGGCCTTATTGTTATCACTGTTCCGAATGAGACACTGATCAACTGGACCAAAAGAATAGTTTTGGCTTTTGGCATTAAAAAGTTAATTGCTGGAAAATATCCGATGTCGGATGATATGCGTGAAGAATGGCATAAACACGAAATTTCAAGATCATGGATTCTTGATATGATTAAAATCCAGAATGTAAAAATCAGAGAGTTTGGAGTTCCTTTCTCCTTTTTGCCCTATCACAGGGTTTTTTCACTCACAGGTTCCTTCCAAGAAAATCGATAAAATCTTAGTTCGCCATGGTTGGGATTTTCAGGGATGATCCCGATGAGCGAGGCATTTTGAGTCAGCCATTGGTCGATAAATGGAAAACGTCGGCGGACATATAAGTCTGTAATCACGATGTCCGGTTTTGATCGATTCATAATCTCGGCGGTTCTTATGCGTAGGGAATAAAAGTAATCAATTTCCAGGCCTTCTATATCCAACAATTCATTTCCGAACATGAACCAAAAATAAGCCGGTCCCATGATTCGCTGTTTTTTCGTCCCGATGATTTCTTCAGTTTTAGAAAATGATTGGGTGATCGGAGGACAATGCTGTGAAGCAAAAGAGGTTTGGACAATAGTAGACAATACGCTACTCAGTAGGATGCAACTTGTTAAGAACAAGAGAATAGGTTTTTTATCTTTATAAAGTGTTGTCATAAACCACGTGATAATCGGAATGATCGATACGATAATAGGAAGAATGTAAATTGCTTCGCGGCGGATATATCCAAAACCCATCCCGGAGAATAAGACAGCCCAAAGTGAAAAAACGGACCAAAGAAGGCGATTCATTTTTTTATTCCAAATCAAATAAATGGAAGCCAAAATGAAAACCAACAAGAAAGAATTAAAAGACCAATACCAGATGAGTGAAAGTCTTAATATTGAGGGTAAATAAAATGAATCGGGAAATATAAATAAAAGAAAAGTGTCTTTTATCCAAGTCAATGGGTTCAAGCGCGTCAACCATGTGCCAAAGTTGGATTTATGGATCGCCATAGCGTAGGTAAATTTAGAAATGGCAGCAGTTTCAACATCAACATATAGGGCATAGATGGCCACACCACTCAGCAAACCTAAAACAAAGCCCCAAAAACCTTCCAAATTACCTTGCTTGAATAGAAAATGAGAAAAAATCAATAGACTCCACGCAATGAGCAAAATTCCATGAGGATGAAATCCCATGGCAATAGGGCCAGCCATTGCGAAGAAAAAAAATCCCAGATGAGGTCGCTTGTGTATATAAGGAATTAAAATGAGTTGAATGGTTGCAAAGAAAGCCAGCCAAATATCTGGCCGTATTAAATGGGAAGCCAAAATCCCACAAAGATTTCCATACCAAAGAATGGAACCAATAATTGCAGTATTGGGGCCCCAGTTCTTGGCCAGGAAACAGGCCATAAGTAGACCAATCAAAACCCATCCTATAAATGAGAAGAGCCGGTGTTGGAAAAAACTTTTTCCAATCAACCTTTGGCCAAACGCAGTAAATAAGGTGTAAATGCCGCGATAGGCATACTGATCTGAGGAAGAAAGATCATAGAAATCAGGGTGGACCACGTTTTTCATCAACGGGTAACGAATTTCACCTGTCAGCCCATAATGGTCTCCAAGAATGGCATTGCTTACGTCGTCGGCATTGACAGGAGGAAAAGTTTGAATTGAAGTGGCGTTGAAGGCAATGAGCCCCAATATACAGGCCATTCCCAAAGTTTTAAACACGATGAACCATTACATCCGGTACAGCATCCAATAAATGACCACGCCGGTGACTGAGACGTACATCCAAATGGGCCAGGTCCAACGCGCCCACTTTTGATGAGCGGGGAAGTTTCCTTTGAGGGCGTGTCGGAGTGTCACAAGAACCAAGGGGACGATCGCCATCGCCAAAAGGGTGTGGGTGAGAAGAATTGAAAAATAGACGGGCCGAACCCAGCCCATTCCTAAAAAGGGTTTGCTTCCCGCGTTGTAGTGGTAATAAAGATAAGAAACCAAAAAAAGGGTCGAGGTCATAAAGGCCAATCCCATACAGATTCGGTGCGCCGTGACATTTTTTTTCTTGATGAATACAAAGCCCAGCGTCAGAAGAAGGGTGCTCGTGAGGTTGAGGACAGCGTTAAATGTTGGCAAGTGCATGGCGCAACTTTTTCATGGCTTCTGGGTCACCCGTGTTGAAATAACCCGTCACCTGGCCTTGCGGATTCACCAAAACAAAGTACAGGCTGTGCAAGATATCGTTTAGAGAAGGCGGATTGGAGGGTTCCACGGCCAAATGAAAGCTCTCTCGAATCAATTCGTACATTTTTTCCTTTGAGCCGGTGACGAAGGTCCATTTGTTCAAGTTCAATTCATAGGTCTTGGCATATAGGGAAAGAACTTCAGGTGTGTCATGGTCCGGATCAACTGAAAATGAAACAAAAGAAAGTTTTTCTTTATGAGAAAACTCGGCTTGAAGTTCTTTCATTTTATTGGTGAGAAGAGGGCAGGGACCCATGCACCGGGTGAAAAAGAAGTCGGCCAGCCAATATTTTTGTTTTAGATTTTTAAGCCCAAAGGGTTGCCCTGTCTGATCGACAAAAACAAAATCTTTCACCGAACCATAGGTGGGGACTTCCACGAGCGAACTCCCAGGTCCTGTGGGTTGGCGCCCTATTCGCCAGGCTAGAAGGCCCAGAACCACGCCACCCAGCGTGATCATTGTTGCTCTAATAAGGTTTTTAATCGAATTCATAGCGCAGCTCCGCCGCAACCCAACAAGGGACCAGGCATGGCCGTCGTCCCGGCCCATTTTTTAAAGGATGTGTGCGCGGAGAAGAGTATAAGCCGGGACCCAGCCTCTCCGGAGGGGGAGGTGATCCCAATACACCTTCTGTTGGAACGACTGGGCCCCGGCTTATACACTTGCCAACAATCACTCCACTTAACAGCTAGGCCGGGGCGACAGCGTAATTCAAACATTTCTTCGTATAAAAACAAGATTCCACGATTCCATTTCATAGATTCGCTTCGCTCAAAATGACATATCGGAAATTTCGAAATTCCTATCACAAGTCTCAAACTCTAAACTCGAAAAATTATTCATTTTTACCCGCCACCCATCTGGCCAGAACCAAACTGGAGAGAGCGAAAATAATCATCATGGAAAGGCAATAAAGTCGCGAAGGATTGGAGAGTCCCATCTGCAGAGAGTTTCCAAAAAAACCTTGGTGCAAAGCGGCCACGCCATAGGTTAAGGGATTTAATTGAATCACTGTTTTAAGCCAATGGGGAGCATTCGTCAGCGGGAAAAGTGAGCCCGACAAGAACCACATCGGCATGAGCAGTAAATTCATGATGGCGTGAAACCCTTGGGTGGAATCCAATTTCCAAGCGATGATAAATCCCAGGCCTGTTAAGGCAAATGAGATGGTCAACATGATAATCAGAATGAAAAGAAAATCCGCCCAACTCAGCTGAAGTCCCAAAAAAGGAAGAGCCAAGAAAAAAACCAACCCTTGGAGGGTGGCCAAAAGCGTGCCCCCCCAAATTTTTCCCATGACCACGCTCATGCGGGAAGCCGGAGAAACGAGGACGGCCTGCAGGAACCCTTCCCTTCGGTCTTCAATGATGGAGATGGTTGAGAAAATGGCGGTAAAAAGGAGAATCATGACAACGGTCCCTGGAAAGAAATATTTAAGGGTTCCCATGCCGGATCCGATGAGGCCCCAAAAAACCAATGGAGTTCCAAGGGCCCCGACAATTCTTTGTCTTTGGCGGAGAAACCGAATGATTTCTCTCTTGAGCAAAGCGGAGGTGCAGGCGATGAAATTAAGCACGCGGATCCTCAAACGCTTGACCGGTTTCGTGCACGAACACATCTTCCAGCGTTGGTTTCCCAACGGAAACAGCCTTGATGAGGCCAGGGAAACTCTCGACCAGTTTCGGGATAAATTTGTGGCCCTCCGCCATTTCGATTCGGAGGGTGTTATCAATGAGGATTGGCGTGAGGCCAAACGTTTGGTGAATTTTTGAGGAGAGTAAATCTAATTGGTCTGCATGCACAACAATCATGTCTCCACCAATTTTATTTTTGAGATCGTTTGGCGTTCCGGTCTTTATTGTACGTCCATGATGGAGAATGCTCACACGGTCGCATTTGTCTGCTTCTTCCATAAGATGAGTGGTGAGAAGGATGGTCACTCCCTCGTTTTTAAGATTATTTAACAAATCCCACAAATCGCGGCGGGAACCAGGGTCCAAGCCCGTGGAGGGTTCATCCATAAGCAAGAGCTCGGGTTCATGAAGAAGGGCTTTCACAATTTCCGCGCGACGTTGAAGCCCCCCAGATAAATGTTCCACGAAGTCATGGGCCCGGTCCAACAAAGAAAATTTCTTAAGAAGTTGACTCGATCTACTTTTGATTTCTTCTCGCCCAAGGCCGTATAAGACTCCTTGAGTTTCGATATTCTCCAATAGAGTTAACTTTTTATCCAAGCTCGGGTGTTGAAACACCACTCCCATTTTATTTCGAATTTGGTGGGCTTGGGTTTTTAGATCAAAATCAAATATCTTGACTTCGCCGCTCGTCAGGGGAATCGCCGTGGAAAGAATCTTGAAAAGAGTTGTTTTCCCGCCGCCATTGGGACCCAAGAGGCCGAATATTTCTCCGCGTTTCACCGTGATATTGAGGTGGTCGAGAACCTGTCGTGTTTTCTTTCCGACAGTGTACGAGTGATTAACATCAACGACTTGGACAGCTGGAGCGACCCCGGTTTTCACTGCAAACCCTTGCCTGGCGTATTGATCAGCATAAAAGTCACGAGAACAGGGATATAGAGAAGGGAAAAAAGAAAAACGCGGCGGGCTTGCGGGCGGCCTATGTCTTTTAAAAAGCCATAGCTGAACCAAAGAAGAACAACTCCAAGCGAGAGCGCTATCAGAAAATACAAACGTCCGGTTAACCCGAGGAAAGTGGGCAGGAAGCTCACCAACATCAAAGCTGCGCTGGACCAAAACATTTGTAAGGCCGTCGCTCGATCACCAGAAAGAGGGTTGGGGAGCATGTGCAGCCCGGCTGAGGCGTAGTCCTCTTTATAAAGCCAGGCCAGAGATAAGAAGTGGGGGAATTGCCAAAAAAACAATATCCCAAACAAAGCCAAAGCCTCAATGGAGAGTCGCCCGGTGGCGGCTGTCCAACCCATCACGGGGGGGAGCGCTCCGGCAATCGCGCCAATGGATACACAAACACCCGATATTTTTTTTAAAGGGGTATAAAAATATAGATAGACGCTTAAGGTCAGCGCTCCAAAAAAAGCCGTGATGAAGTTCACCATCCAACTTAAATAAACCACGCTGGACAAGGAGAATAGAAGCCCAATGAAAAAAACTTCTCCAGATTTGAGCCGGCCTGAGGGCAATGGGCGAGATTGGGTGCGGGCCATTTGAGCGTCGATATCTTTTTCAATGAGCATGTTAAGGCACCCGGCTCCGGCCGCCGCCAACAATGTGCCCAAGCAGGTATGAATCAAACGAAGAAAATTGACCTCGCCAGGGCTTCCGAGAATGAACCCCGCGAGCGCCGTAAAACCGGCCATGAAACCGATACCGGGTTTGGTCAACGTGAAATAATCTTTGAGGGTGGTCATCAACGAGGGTAAATGAGCGGGTTTGGTTCGATAGGCCAAGAGAATCGCCAGCATCGAAAGTCCGAGGAGGAGGGCGCCGATCGCCACATGCGCCGTTATGGTCAGGATCGCGGGAAAGGGAGGGGGAATCACGTCAAACCTGTGCCTCAAGAGGAAATAAGTGGCGACGCCCAATCCCAACTGCGAAATCAAGACGACCAGAAGTAAAGCGGCCACTCGTCTTAAAGCACCAAACTCGCCGTAATTTCTCCATACTCTCCAAACAAACCAACAAGCAAATATGGCCACTGTGAAAGCCCCGAGAATATGGAAGGCCAACGCTCGTCCGGTATGCCGTAAGGTGGCGCCCAAGATCAGTTGAATAAAACAGGTGGCGAGCAAGGCCATCCCCAAACGGTGCAGCGGGATGGACTCGGAATTCTCTTGTCGAACAAGGGATGTTTTTCGCCAAAAAGGGGAGGTCCAAATCGCCAGGCCAATGGTCAGGCAAAAGAATGTTTGAGCGAGAGTGGCGTGCGCAATCGAAATAGGCGGAGGAAGCAAAAAAAGGACTGTTAAACCGCCCAAGACTCCTTGAAGAATGACAAGGCCCACGGCTATCCAGGCGGCTTTTTTTATCCAAGCGCGATCTTCTGTGAATGATACGAACGAAGCAAAAAGAACGGTGAGGAACCCCACTCCTGTGGCAATCATGCGATGGCCATGCTCATAGAAAACGCCCCCCACCATGGGCGGCATAATTTGTCCGTACGACAAGGGCCAATCAGGAACGGAGAGACCCGCCCCCATGGAGTTCACCAGTCCTCCGGCAAAAATGAGGAAAAGCGTGGAGAAGGCCAAGGCAATCGCTAAATAATGAAGAGCCTTATTTTCTTTCATTTATTCAGGGTGTTTGCGGTTTTTGGTGGATTTAACAATGAGGGTGACAAGCCCAATCATCAGCAAAAATGGGAGTGACCCCAACAGAGCCACGCCCCAGGTAAATCCGCGGATCAAATTCCCATCCGCGCCACCAAAACAAACCGTGCAGGCATAGGAGAGGTTGGGGATTAATAAAATGAGAGCGGCGATAAGTAGCTGCATAAAATAGACCTGGTTGTTACAAGTTAACTTCTCGCTGTGTCTGTCCGCGAGACAGGTTCCACTACGAGGTATTTGCTTGGGATTTCTCTCCCAAATATGTGGGTTAAGACCAAAGCGGTTTAGATAAGAGATCCTTCGTCGACGATTGGTCGTCATCCCGGCACGCTTCTTGGCCGGGATCCAGGTTTTGACCGAGGCTACACCTGGGCCCCGGCCAAACGGCATGCCGGGGCGACGACTTCTTCTGACATCAAAATGGCCAAGATTATGGACGGTAATCCCCTTAACTAAACCGCATTGGGGTTAAGACAAAACCCCGATATCTTTAATCAAGGACGCTATGAGAACACCAACGAAAAAGAGCGCCACCAAAATCATATAGACAAACCCTTTCTGTTCAAACCGAAGATGCATAAAGAAAGTGGCAATGAGCGCACATTTAAACAAAGCGATCAAAGCGGCCAAGGCAACCGCGGTGCTGTGGGGCAATCCCGCATAGGACAATAGAACCGTGCAGCCCGTGAGAATGGCCAGCCCCAAGAACACCAGCAGATATGATTTAACAGAAGAATGTGAGGTCGCTTGATCTGTCATGGTTGGTAATTTAATCTCCTCTGCATTTTTCAAACCAGATAAAAGACCGGGAATAGAATAACCCACACGAGGTCGACGAAATGCCAGTAAAGTCCCGCATATTCCACCCGTTCGTGGTGGTGACTGTTGAAGACCCCGCGAAGCCCTTGAATCAAAACATAGGTGTTGAACACCAAGCCTCCAATCATGTGCAGAGCATGGAGCCCCGTGAGTGTGTAATAGAAGGACCCGAAGAGTCCGCTGGAGAGGGTGAGCCCTTCATGAATTTTATGTTGGTATTCAAAAGCTTTGATACCCAAAAAAGTCAGTCCCAAAACGGAAGTGAGGACCATAAACCAGGTGAATTGTTTGATGTTGTCTCGTTGAATGGCGGCCAGAGCCAACACCATGGTTGCGCTGCTCGTGATGAGCACGAAGGTGTTCAGAGTGGCCAAGGGCCGGCCCATCACCGATTCGGGAGGAACGCCGAAATTGGGACTTCCGATGCGAAGAACGATGTAAGCGCTGATGAAGGCGCCGAACAACATTATTTCAGACGCCAAAAAGACCCACATGCCCAATTTCCCATGGGGGATTCCGGTGGAGTTGTATTCGATGGCTGAACTCGACATGGCTTAGCTTTCCTTGTTTTGCGGAATGAAATCCAGCTTTTGTCCCGGAACACTGTATTCGTAAGGGCCCCGATAAACTTTGGGAAGCGAGGTGAAGTTCCCATGGGGAGGTGGTGAAGGGCAGGCCCATTCCAAAGTGGTTGCTTCCCACGGATTCTCGACTGGTTTTTTCCCTTTGAACAAACTCACGAACAAGTTGATGATAAACGGAAATTGGAACACCAGCAAAAGCATCGCCGACAAAAATTGAAAAGGGCTCAAAAATTGAGTGGATAAGTTGTGGGCTTGGACGGTGGGATCATAGAGCCGTCTTTGCATTCCGGCCATGCCTTGAATGAACATGGGGAAGAAAATGCCGTTCATACAAATCAGCGTGCCCCAGAAATGGACATGGCCCCAGAACGAGTTCATCGTTCGCCCAAACATTTTCGGGAACCAATAATAGAGCCCTCCCATCAGCGCCACCAAGGTGCCAGTGACCACCACATAATGGAAATGGCCGATAACATAATAGGTGTCATGCAGATAAATGTCGGTGGGGAGAAATCCGAGGGGAAGGCCCGTCAGACCGCCAATGCCAAACATCGGAAGGAATGCCAAGGCGAATAACATGGGCAACCGGTAACGAATGGAACCGCCCCACAGGCTGAAAATATAGCAACTCAAAATGGCCACTGATGGAATGGAGATGACCATGGTGGTTACCATAAAGATACGGCTGAGCGAGGTTTTCATTCCGCTCAAAAACATATGGTGCGCCCAAACCAGGAACGAGAGGACACCCAAGAAAATCATAGAAGCCACAATGGTTTTGTATCCAAACAGGGGTTTGCGGGTGTTATTGGCGATGATTTCCCCCACAATACCGATAGCGGGGAGTATCAAAACATACACTTCGGGGTGCGCTAAAAACCAGAACAGGTGTTGATAGAGAAGCGCGCTGCCTCCGCCCACTCGCTCAAGCAAGGTCCCAGAAACGACCAGGCCCGCGGGCAAATAGAAACAGGTGCCCGCCACACGGTCCAACAATTGCAAGATGGCGCCGGCTTGAAGAACCGGGAACGCGAACAGGAGTAAAATGGCCGTCACAAACTGACCCCAAACAAAAATGGGCAGCCGCATCCAAGTGAGACCAGGAGCACGCATGTTGATGGTGGTCACAATGAAATTGATGCTTCCAAAAAGCGATGAGGTGATGATGAATGTCATGGAGAGAAGCCACATGGTTTGCCCACTGGGCGCGATGACTGAGAGCGGCGGGTAAGACGTCCAACCCGATTGAGCGGCTCCGCCCGGTAACCAGAAACTGGACAACATCAAAATTCCGCCTACGAAGTAGGTCCAATAACTCATCATGTTCAGTTTGGGGAAGGCCATGTCCCCCGCGCCAATTTGGAGAGGAAGAAAGTAATTGCCGTAGAACCCCACGCCCAAAGGCACAATTCCCAAAAACACCATGATGGTGCCATGCATCGCACCGAGCTGATTATAAAATTCAGGCAACATGACGCCACCGGGGGCCAGCGTGTCGCTGAGCCATCCTCCAATGAGGGGTATGGCTTTTCCCGGATAGGCCAATTGCCATCTCATCAAGAGCACAAACCCAAACCCCAAGAGCAAAAAGGTCAGAGCCGTGAACATATATTGGAGCCCGATCACCTTGTGATCAAGCGAAAAAATATATTTCCGGACAAATCCGGATTCGTGTGTTTGATGTTTTGATGTCATAGCGGTAGCTTGTCCTCAGCCGAAGTGGACTCCTCCCCATGTCTCACAATGGGGAGGTCGGGAGGGGTTAAATTTCCTTCTCCTTCATTTTCTCTTGCTTCCAAACCTCAAATTCTTCCGGCGTGTGGACCACCACTTCGCCCCGCATCCGGTAATGGCCCAGACCGCACAATTGCGCGCATCCTATTTCAAAACGGCCCGTTTTTGTGGGTTCAAACCAGAGCGGAACGCGCATGCCAGGCACCACATCTTGTTTCACGCGGAATTCCGGAACAAAAAAGCTGTGGATCACATCTTTGGAGGACATGTATAAAAGGGTCGGTTTCCCCAGAGGGACATGAAGCTCATTGATCGAAACATAATCATCTTTCCCATTCGGGTCATTGGCGTCGAGACCGATGGTATTTCCTGAACTGATCTGTTTGGGATCACGCTTGGCGAAAAGGCCGTCGTCTCCAGAATATTGAAAACCCCAGGCATATTGCTCAGCCACCAATTCCACCACATTGGATTCCATGGCCGTGGGGAACGTTTCTTTAATTTCAGCCCAAATGGGCAACCCCAAAAAGAAAATGAGCCAAATTTCAAACCCGAGGACCATCACATCAGGAAGAAACGAAAGGGCGCCTCCTTTGTTGGCCGCAGCATAGGAGGCGCTGGGGTTGTTACGGGAGCGAAACCTCACCAGACAATAAGTGAAGAAAATGCCCCAAATAACAAAGATGGCCACCATGCCCCATTGCAGGATATTGAGGGACAAATCCACCTTGGACGCATAGGTGGAGGCCGCAATGGGCAGCCCGACGGTATAATTGGACGGGTCGATCAAAAGTCTTAGGCCCCTTTGAACGTGAATTCGATGGTTTTGGATTCCTTGGCGCCCACCGTCACCTTTTGTGTGGCGGTGCCGTATTTTTCATGCCAGGCTTCAATTTCATAATCGCCTGGAGGCAAATTGTTGAGGGAGAACGCGCCACCGTCGTTGGTGACGGAGGCATAGGGATGGTCTTGAACGCCAATCCAACCATGCATCCAGGGGTGAACGTCGCATTTCACGGGAATCATGACTTCCGGGACAGTGAAGGATTTGTCGGTTTCCATCCCCTTAACGGGTTGGCCCAAGTTGAAGCCCTGATTTTTAACGGGGCGGGCATTCACATTGTGAAGTACGCCATCGGAATTTCTAATTTTTAATTTTTGTCCCACTTGAATCGCGACGACATGGGGAGCGTAAAGGCATCCCAATTGGTCAAGAACCACGGGTTCTGCTGGAGCCGGGAATTTAAGCGCACCCAAACCGCTTTTTACGTACACATAAACATATTTCAGCGTGTTGTTCGGGTTGACCACCACTTCTTCGGAGTAGACGTCTGTGGCATGGGCCATTTTGCAGGTCGCGTCGGCGCCCATAGAAATTTTTTGCATTTTGGGTTTGGTTCCAGCGAATTTCACCACGCCGGTGATGTTGCCGGCGGTTGCGGTATCCACGGGGCTTTGCGAGGTGGACTGAGCGGGTTGTTCTGCGGGGGTGGAGGTCTGGTTGCTGCCTTTACAGGCATTCAAAACAAAAAAAAGTGAAACCAACAGATAACTTCGATTGAACTTCATGTACGTCCTCCTGGAATTAAGTCAAGGCTAGGTCGGGCCCGGAAAATATCAATCTAACGTTAGCCGGTCAACAAAATTCGCCTTTTGAATTCGCTATGTCCATGCTTCCCAAGTTGTTCTGAATGGAGGGGTTGATGGCCAAGTTGTGCATAGTAAATGGTCAACTTGTGCGTAATACTTGTTCAAGCGCGTCAAGCAGTCTTAGAATGTAACCTTAGAGGTGTCTTTCAAATGGTTAAATAGTTAAATTCGTATGCATGGAAAATTTATCCCTCAAGATAGATCGAAAATACCTAATCAATAATCGTGTAGTAATCCTTTTATTTAGTCTGGCTTATACCATAGTCCTCTGTGCACACTTTAATTTGTTTTTTATTTTTCCTGCCCCTTTTTTTCAGCCTGACTCAGGAGGTTATTTCCATCCAGCCGTCTCACTTGTTTATCGTTTCCAATTTTCATTATCTGAGATACGAACACCGGGATATCCGCTTTTTCTTTATTTAATTCTCACTTTCACAAAAAGCTTTTTTGGTGTGATAATTATTCAGGTTGTCCTCTTATTCCTCACTGGAATCATAGCTGGAATTCTTTTCTTCTTCATTCATAGATCATTATGGATCGCTGTCCTAATCGCTGTTATCACACCCGTTTTGCCACGTCCAATGATGTACGCACATACCATCATGTCCGACAATTTGTTTGCTTTCTTTTTTCTCCTCTCCATTCTTACCTTCCTATTCGCGGTGAGAAAAGGTTGGAAATGGTTTGCATGGACAGGAATTTTTTGTTTCTTATCAATCTTGGTACGCCCATCCGGATACGCGCTGGGTTCAGCGCTATTGTTATCTTTTGTGTGGACTCCGATACAGCGGCGTATGCTCTCAGTCTTTATATTCATCGTAACGCTCCTGATTCCATTGTTGGCTTGGGCTATGATCAACTATTCATTTCGGGGATCCTTTAGCCTTACCGGGCAATCAGGGGAGGTGCTTTTCAGTTCTAGCGGATATTTATTGAATTTGGATGCTCAGGAAATATCGGATGATATCAGGGAAACACTTCTGCCTATATATGAGAAGAATCGCGCTGTGATTCGTCATGACCATGCCTGGACCTTGGGGAATCAAGACGGTCCGGTAATAAACCTAAAAAAAACGAAAATCTATCAGGCGCAGGGAGATCAGCTTTTTAAGAATCTTGCTATTTTGGCTATCCGTCAAAAACCTATCCTTTTTGTGAAAGGTCGCTTTGAAGATTTATGGGGTTATTTAACTTATGCTTCACGTAGGCCCACAAATCTGCTCCCTAAAGACATTTTTTGGTTTAGAGGAATTCAAATATTTTGGAAAGAAACCACGGATATTCCAGAAGCGCGCACAATGCTACGAATTCATCCCGAAAAATTAGGAAGGGATTTAGCGCGTATTAAAACAACGACCGTATATCCTTATGAATACGGCGACATTATTTCCACACTTCTCTGGCCACTTGTCCTCACCGGAGCCTGGCTACCATTAGCCGGATTTTTGTCATCATTGATGTTGATGTTTAATTCTCGGGCCCGGCCTATTGCACTTACACTAATTGCAGTCGAATTTTTACATTTACTTATGAGCAGCATGGGAGGTGGCGTTGATGGACGCTACGCATTGACGGTTGAGCCGATTTATCTCATTTTATTTTTCGCTGGCACAATGAAAGTTGTCGGGCTTTTGAAAGACAGATTCATTTAAACCATTTCGGAAACCATTATGTTTTTAATCCAATGATTGAACTCGTATGCAATTCGCGAATTTCCAGAGAGAAGTTTTTTCAATGAGGAAGTTTTTTCTTCACAGAAAGTTAAGCCATAATTTTTTACCAACTTATTGATGGCATACGGATATGGTCTTGGATTCCAATGCTCTTGTCTTTCTGTTCCACGATGAGGGTCCCATTCAGGGGACCAGGAGAAAACCAAATTTCTTGTCACGAAGTGCATCATATTGTTGAGAAAGATATCTTCAAATTGAGCTTCCAAATGCTCGATGATTTCAGTGCATATTATAAGGTCGAATTCTTTCTTATTAAAATTTTGAAATTGATCGCGAATATTTTTTCTTAAATCAAGAATCTGAACATGGGGCTTAACTGTTTCATCCATTACTTCGAGGACCGTTTTCGCACCATCCAGACCAAAGATATTTATCTTTTGTCGTTGAAAATGCGACAATGTTTTAGCAGTCGCACATCCGATATCTATCACGCCAAGCTGGGGATGTATGACATCCTCGATTCACTTTGCAAAAGAAAGGTAGATCTCCTTATCCCGCTTAGAGCTATCCTCAGGAGAATATACCTTGTCCAAATCAACCAGGCCCCCTTCAGGTTTGTAATTAAGGATGGTCGGATCAATTGCATCAAATACTTTTGTTATTAATTGTTTGATATGCCACAAGCCGCGCAAGTTCCCTCCAATAAAATTAAGTTGTCTTTTTGCCTTCAATAACCAAGCTGGCCGCCAAATGATATTCAATGCCATCATCTTTCTTCCGGCCGATCAGACATGATTCTAATTTACAAAGGTTTGGATTGCTCGACCGATCAATGTGTTGACGTTCAATCTCAGTAAAACCTGCTCTCTGCATTTAGTCCTTAATTTGTGAAAAATCATACAGCATGCGGTGGCCGTGACACAAAAAGATAGTGTTGAGAAGCGTGGTGGTGTCCAAGGGGGCTCCAGTTTCTTTCCGAAAATCTGACACAATATTTTCCAGGTTGGTTGGGTGGCTTTCGATTCCTATCTGTCGTTGCATGTATTTTTCAAAGTAGTACTCAATTTTGGGGACAACAATCCGTAACTGAGCGCCTGGCTTAAGGATGCGAAAACATTCAGCCAATATTCGTTCTCCTACACGATATGGAAAATGTTCATGTACATGTGACGAATAAACGGCATCAAAAGTGTTTTCTACAAACGGGAATGGTTTCTCTAAATCCAGGAAAATCTGGGCCGTTTTCATATTCTTCTTGCCAGATAGGGTTCGATTCCAATAATCAATGTCGCCATGGCACCAGCCTTCATACAAACACGTTCCCGCCCCTATTTGCAGTAATTGAATGGAATTATCACGGAAATATTCCCTCAATACAGATTGACGCGTTGGAACAGTACCTTTAAGGAAACGACTAAATCGCGTGTAGAGATTTGGATAATAATGATATAGGAGGTTCATGAATCGATCCTATCAAAGCACAATTTTCTTGTAGAGAGTTGTGAGTGATTGTCTCTAGAAAATGTTGACATGCAGTTTATTCACTGGGGGATGCTCTTGATCTTGTCCTCAATGTCATCACTCCGAACCGAACCCAAAACTTTCGCATATGGTGAATTGAAGTAATCTTTCTGATCGGAAGAAATTTGCCGGAGGCGGGATTCATTCTCTTTTATTGTTTTCGCTATCCCTAATTGTTCGCGCGCCGCGTTCCACTCCTTTCTTTCCATTTGGACCAGCGCAATTCCGTATGGGGGTGTTGAAGCTTGCGGCTCAAGCTCCCGCGCTTTTTGAAACAGATATAAAGCCGGCTCCATTTCTTTGAGAGAGAATCGGTAAAAACCTTCCACGACATAGAAAGGCGCATGATGGGGACCAAAAGCACGGGCCTTTTCGAACGCGATATTAATTTCGGTTCTTTGATGGGGCCCGTTGTTGGACAACAATAGGGCTCGACGGAACCAGTAAAAAGAATTTTTGGGATCCAGTTTGATCGCCATATTCAAATCGCTCATGGCCTCGTTAACTTGATTTTCTGACATTTTTGAAATGGCTGACTGGTACCAGCCTTCGGCTCGGAGAGGACACACGCTCAGTGCGGTGGATAGTTTCCCTTTTCTCATCAGCAGGTCGGATGCCCCATAGAGGAGAAGGAAGGGGATTAGTATCACCATCATCATCAATGGCACAGCTTTGAATTTAAGCAACGAAACCTTTTTTTCTTTTGCCATCAATGAATTTCTAACTATCAGGGCCAACACGGCGGACAACACCAATCCATTGAAGGGAAGCGCAACGCTGTAATTGAACCAGGATGTCACGAAGTAAACCAGGACGATTGACAATAGCCATCTTTGCTCGGGGTCCAATGGACGCTTAAACGCCGGAACCACTGCCCGCACCCATCCCATGATGGCCAAACAGAGTCCCACAATTCCTGTTTCCGCGGCCACTTGGAGAAGTCCATTGTGAGCAAATGCAGTACTTTTTCCAAAGCGGTAATATTCACTGCTCGGTTGCTGAAATTGGGTATAGGCTTGCTCAAAATTTCCAAGACCATGACCGATTAACGGCGCGTCGGCAATTGCCTTTAACGCGGTTTTCCATATGGAAAGACGGCCGGTCGATTGGCCCAACGAAATACTTCCAATTTCAAAAAATTCCCGTACGGTAGCACTCGAAAAACATAGAACCACAAGAGTCGCGCACATGATTGCGATTGCTCCCACCAATCTTTTTCGCGGATAGAGAAAAATTACCAGTAAGCCGATACACACCAGGGCTGCGCGTGAGCGTAATAACACCAGCGCGTACAACATGCCCAGCGCCAGGGCCAATAACAAATAAAAGATTCTCGAAAACGCTTTGGTTTCCTTCAGTTCATGAGCAATACAGGCCAATCCCACCGGCAACAAAATTCCGGAGTGGAGTGAGTTGGCGAGAAGTCCGCTCGTTTGGGTGAATCTCCAATCGGAGGTTCGGCTGATCAGAACGGTTTCGACCGTGGCCAATGTCAGGAGGCCGTAACGCAAAAGAGACCCGGTGTTTTTATCCGCATTTGCGTAGACAAGGACGGCGAAAATTAGAAGCAACCAAAGCTTCGCTTCAAAGAATAAAAAAATATCCAAAGGCGGTTCACTCAATAATCCCAACCAGCTCCAGCAAAAGAACAACGCGAAGGGGGCCACGGTTTTAACGGGAATTTTTTCGTTTTTATTGAGGACGTAGGTCCATAAGAGGAGGGCGTGAATAAGAATAAAAACAACAGCGAATGAAGCGGGCTGTTTGGCTCCGCGAAACAAATAGGCGAGGGCCAGGATGGCCAGTACGAGCGCGTTAAGATTTTTCAATGAATTTCGCAATGGCCGCACAATCCAGAGTATTTAAGCAGAAAGCGTTTTTCATGCACCGCGAAGTATAAAAGCATTCACAGGCGACGGCAGGAAACCATTTGGATCCCCGCTCCCCCAGTTCAATTTCTGTCGCTGAGGTGGGGCCGAAAAACGCGATAGTTCTTTTCTTAAGTGCCGTGGCCATGTGCATCGCGAGACTGTCGGTGGTGATGATGGCGTCGCACAGGCCAATGATCGCGCCAAATCGTGTCAATGAATTGTCTGTGCCTGTGTCGATGATTTTTCCTTGAGCAATCCGCGCAATTTCTTCATTGCGTTCCTTTTCTTCGGGCCCACCCAAAAGAAACAGGGTCGCCGGGAGGTGGCTTAAGGCATTTATCAACTCCAGCGCCTTTTCCACAGTGAGCTGTTTGTTTTCCCAGCGTTTTCCGCTTCCCAAATTAAGCCCAATTATTTTCGAGCCCGGCTTGATACGTTTCCCATAATCACGGGCCACCGCCGCCGTTTCGATGGGATCGAGAGCGACGATCGGCAAGAGGTCTTGTTTGGTGGCTCTGGAAATGTTCAACATTTCCATCAAGATTTCCGGATATGTACGGATATTTTCTTTTTTAAGTTTGTTGGCGGTCGCCAATCCGCCGTCGGCGTCGCGGTTCAACAAACTCATATCGAACCAGGCGCGGCTGTCTTGGGTGTAAGTTGTGTTGCCCTGTGGCCCCACATAAACCCCGGTTATTTTTTTTGCCCCCATTTTAGAAGCAATCTCTGCTGCCAACCTGTCTTCGTCCAAGGAAATGACCCAATCCATGGAGTCCGTGGTCTGCCAAGGTGCGCCGGTTGTTAATGGGATGACACTGTGGATGAGCGGATTGCCTTTGAGCAGCGGTAGGGCTGCCGCCGATGTCAGCCACCAAATTTTCGAATTTGAATATCGATGATGTAAGGGGCGAAGCAAAGACGTTGTCCTGACCACGTCGCCCAACGCTCCCAATTTGATAATGGCAATATTCATTTTTTGGGACAGCGGGCCGTCGCCACGAGATTGTATCCGAGATGGCGATCCGGCAGAAATTTCTCAAAGCCGTAATAGAGAAAAGATTGGACCGCGCACAGGATCAACCGCAGTGCATAAAGCCAAAGACGTGGCCGGCGAGTGAACGCCTGGTAAACGGAAGCTTCCCACTCAATGAGCCACTTAAAAATAAACCGAGAATGCACGTTCACCTCTTCATAAGAGGCGGACAGCAAGGTTGTGAGTTCAGCCGGTTTGTAATGCCGCAAATGAACGTGATTAATTTCTCTGACCAGTGGGACCACCGCCCCGTTGGGTGTTGTGAGCAACAGAACACCGTCGGGCGCCGTCACGCGCGCCAGTTCTTTGACCATCAAATCGTCGCGTTCAACGTGCTCGATGACTTCCGTGCAAAACACTACATCAAATGAATGGGCCATAAATGGCAGCGCTTCCGCCGTGGCATGAAAGGGAACGATATCCGTGTGATGGGCGATGTACTCAAGGCTGGGAAAGTCCACATCGATCCCTACCACCCGCGCTCTGAGATTATTGGTGAAGTCTCCGCGCCGCACACCAACATCCAGCACCCGCGCATCGGGCGAAGAAACAAGGTGCTCGAGAGTGTTCATCACAACCGTGGTAAAAATGGAGTTTAAAAAGCACCCGGCAGTCCGACGGAGAAAGGTATTCTTCTCCATTGCTCTTTTTAATCTTTTGAGGGACCCTTTAAAACCCGGGTCCACAGGAACTGTCGATGGATGCCAGTCAATGTCATACTGCGAAGGAACGTGCATTTTCGGTGAAACCAGCGACGGAATCTCATGATGACAGGAAAACGACATTCCACACTTTGGGCAATGGAAAGTGTTGTTCAACAACGTCAGAGCGCAGCAACAATCCGGACAAGCCAGAAGAGGCAAAGCCAGCTCCCATCGATTGGTGTCTTGCTTTACGATGACCGCCCCCGTTTCTTAATGGCGTCTTTATATGTTTGGTAAAAATAGGCGGCGTTCAATTCCCAGCGGTAATGTGATTTGACCAACTCTTGTCCGGAGCGGCCCAGATTTTTCCGCAGTTCTCGGTTTGCGAGGAGATCCAGGGTGTGTTGGGCAAGTGCCGCAGCATCGTCGCCCAGCATTACCTGCTGTCCGGGATGCGCATCAATACCGGCAAGGCTGAGAGTCGTTGCCACAACGGGTTTGGCCATCGCAAACGACTCCAATATCTTGTTTTTGATTCCCGATCCCGTTCTCATGGGACAGACGATGACTGTGGCCTTTGCCATCGGCACGCGAATGTCTCCCACAAACCCCAGAATTTTTATGCGCGGTTCTCGAGCGGCCATTTGTTTCAATGCCGGAAATGGATTGTGTCCGACAATCCAGAATTCAGCCTGTGGGTTCTTTTGCCAGACAAGCGGCATGACCGACCCCGCGAAGTAAGCGGCAGCGTCGTGATTCGGAAAGAAATCCATAATTCCGCGAAACACGACTATATTTTCCATTTCTTGTTCCGGAGCAGCGGCGAAATAATCCATATCGACGCCATTGGGACTCCAGCCGATGGAGGCGGCCGGTGCTATTTTCTGCATGACGGCTTGGTCCACCGGAGAGACAACAACGGTCTTGTCGAATTGGGGGAGCATCTTCCTTTCATAGCGGCGAATTTTCCGAAATTGTGCCCAAAAATAAAATTTTCGCGCCAGATTTTTTTCGTACAAGTAATTCCGCTCAAATAGCATCGACAGTGCGTCATGCGGGAAAAAGATTTTGGGAGTCCCAAGCGGCACCAACGGGGCGTATTGGGCCATTGGGGTGTGGTCGAAATGCACCACATCCGGCTCGATCTCGCGGATCAATCGTTGTACGGCCGAGGCCATGCCTTCCGAGTTAAATTGGTAAAGACAAAAAGGATTGAGGGAAAACAGCGTGTTGAAAATTCGCCGCAACGGGCCTTTGGGCACGGGATGCAGCACCATGGTGAGCGACTTGCAAAAGGGTTTGATTTCATCAAAGAATTTTTTCTCCTCTTCGGAAAAAATAAAGCAAAGAAGATGGACATCGCACCGCTTGGAGAAATTTTTGAGCAAGTGGTACACGTGCAAACGGATTCCTTCATGGATGGGGAATGGAAAGCTGTGTGAGATGAACAGGAGCTTCATTGGGCGGGGAGATCCAGCACCAGGCGGTATTGTTCCTGCATTGTGTCAGCGAACTTCTCTAGGTTGAATGAGGCAACCGCTTTTTTTCTCGCTTCCTGCCCCATTTTTTTGCGTTTTCCAGGATCGTCGATAAGTCGGGCCACACTTTCGGCCAATGCGACAGGATCCCGCGCTGGAACCAGGCAGCCATGAACGCCATCCTCAATAATTTCATCCACAGCACCAACCCGCGTGCTCACGACCGGAAGGCCGGCCGACATCCCTTCGAGCAGGTTGATCGGGAAAGATTCACTGATGGAAGATGAAACCAAAATATCGGCCGCAGCAAGGTACTCAGGAACGTTAGTCTTGTACCCAAGGAAATGAACCCTTTGTTTAAGCGTTGGCCGGCGTTCGAGAAATTCAAGAAACTCATCTTTGTTTTTTTTATTTTCTGATTTGATGTTCAAGGTTACATCTCCCAAAACCATAAAGTGCACATTCTTGTATTTTTCCGCAAGGATCCCCGCCGTCTTTAAGAACCCTGGATAGTCTTTTACCGTATCGAATCGTGCCACACGAATCACCACCACGTCATCTGGCGAAATTCCCAGCGTCGTCCGAATAGTCCCAGCGCCTGGGGCAAATTTCTCAACGTCCACCCCGAAAGGCACGCGAGCGACACGTGAAGCATTCACAATCCCGTGCTGTACCATTGCGCCCGTCACCAACGCGGAGGGCGCCCAAATTCTGTTTAGAAACAACCGATTGGCGACATCTTGAATAATGAAGTGAGCATCCCATATACCATGCGCGGTTAAAGTAACAGGGATATTAAGCATCTTCCCGGCGATACCGCCCAACAGCGATAGATAAGAATCGTTGAGATGCAACAAGTCGCACCGCCAGACCAACAGTTGTTTTTTGATTCTTTTTATCGAGAGAGGATTGAAGGCGAGGGGATATCCGAAAGCGATGTCTCGTCGGAAAGGAACAATGGCGACCGGAACGCCGATTTCCTCAAACCGCTTGGAGAGTCCACCAGACCTCGGCAATATAACGTGAGGCCGGAAGTGAGATGGATCCAGCCGTGAGCAGAGATCAAAGATGACCCTTTCTCCGCCGGCGAATTCGGAATGCGGAATCATGTAGGCAATATTTTTTGAACCAGACATTGCCTAAATGCCCCAAACCAGATTTTTTTTGAAAGATCTGATTTTGAGCTTTATACAAACATGAATGAGAAAGCGGGTGAGTTCAATCATCAACCCCAGAAACAACGTGGGGCCAATGCCGTAGTATTTCGTGTAGTAGGCGCGGATATCGTTGCGATAAATTTTGGAAATAAATGCCGGATCAACCTTCTTTACGCTCTGGCTTTCCTGATGCACTGTCCGGCCTTGTCCCAAATGGCGAAGGCCAAAGCCCTTCTGTCGGATTTGTTGGCAGAGATCATTCTCGGTGAAATAAAGCAGAAATCTTTCGTCATAAAAATCAGCGCCGAACAGGGACTTCCGCACCAGCAACAATGAGTCAGGAATAATTTTCACTTCCCGATCGCTCTGCCGGTCCCAATCGGCGTAAAAAATTTCTTGGTTCAACTTTGCCGACCGCTTTCGGAATATTTTCCCCAGAAACGTGAAATTATATAGAGCCAATTCATAGGAATAATCTTCGGAACAATTCTTCTGGAGACGGTCGTCAGCGTAATACAGATTGCTTCCGACGGCCCCCAAGTGAGGATCGTGCTCCATCGTGCTGATCATTGTTTTCAAGATATCGTCTTTGAATTCAATATCCGAACTGAGAATTAAAAAGAACTCGCCTTTCGCTTTAAGGAAGGCCCGGTTGTAGGCCTTGGGCATAAATTCATTTGTGGGATTTTCAATAACCTCCACAGTGGGGAAAGTCTTTTTGACGGCTGTGGCACTGCCGTCTGAAGATGCATTATCGACCACCATGACCTCCAGGCCAGAAGAAGGCGCGAAATCGAGGACCGATTGAATGCACTTGAGAAGAAGTTCGCGGGTATTAAAGCTCACGATGGCGACGGTCAATTTCATGAAGTTTTCTTTTGGATGAAGAAAAGGCCCCAGGCGTCATTAATGAAGGAGTCGGCCAACGCAAACCCATGCTTGGCAATCAGTGCTTTGTAGGGATGCTGATACGTGAATGGATTAATTTTAACGGACTCCGGCGCATTTTCAGAGCCGGGTACGGTTTCTTCAATCAGGATCGCCGCTTTTTGGGAAAGCCTGGCGATATTCTCAAATGCTTTGTTGATGTCAGAGGGCGGCACATGCATCAACAGGCCAAAAGTCAAAACCACGTCCACTTTTTCGATGTCAGGCGGGGACAACAATGTCCCTTCGTGGAGCTGAATGAGCGGACTGGGGAGCGAGGTCCGGCATTGCCGCAGCAGGGGGGCGCTGATGTCCATGCCGCTCAATTTTTTTTCATTTTCGGCAAACAAGGTGTCCAGATATTTTAAGTTTCGTCCGAAACCGCAACCCACTTCGAGCAGGGACGTCCAGGTCGTTTCTTTTAGTTTTTTTTCTAACCATTGATGTTGCCAGCCGATTTCCGTTTGGTGTTTCTCAAGGCGAAAGAATTTTCCGCGCGCATTCCAATATTTTTTGGGATCGTATCCCGACCTTAACAGCAATGGTTCCCAAATCTGCCACAGGTGCTGCCAAATGAATTCTCCCAATGAACGCTTCATTGCCCTTTGCTGTCTTGAAAAACAACTTGGGCACAGGCCCGTAGCAAGTTGGGAAACATGACGTCGTCATTGTATTGCTCTGAAACCAAGGCATGGGCAGCGGCGGCTAGCATGTGGCGTCGCGGTGGATCCACGGCCAGATCTTTCATGGCCTTGGCCAATAAATCAACACGTTCCGCTGGCACAAGAACGCCGGTCTTGTCGTTGACCAGTGAGGCTGTTTGACCGGTGTCGAATGCAACAAGGGGATTGTAAAAGAACATGGCCTCCGTGATCACATTTGCAAGACCTTCAAGTCGTGAAGGCAGGACAAAAATTTCCGAAAAGAAATACTGGCGATACAGCGCTTCTCCGGAAAGATACCCGCGAAAAAAAATCCGCTGCTCGAGATTTCTTGACCTGACGAGTTGGAGACATTTCTCGTAATAGGCTTGGTCACGCACAGGGCCTACGATAGACAGATCCCATTCAGGATGGTCCGGAGCAATCATCGCGAAAGCCTCAATTAACAAATCGATTCCTTTTTCATGGCTAATGCGGCGGCTGGTGAGGAAATAGGGCCGTGGCGAGGAGGGTTGTTCCGAGCGAAATTTCTGCAAGAGGCGTGAAAACATTTCTTTGGGCACCCCATTCGGCATGAAAAAGATTTTCTCGGAAGAAAGAAAACTGCGCGCCCATTCTTGGATTTCAGTTGTTTCCACTAAAACAAGATCAGCGGACCGGTTTATCCATTTGAAAATTGAAAAACCGGCTTTGCCACGTAGGCCAGGTCGCGGATTTACCTTAAGTGAGTCGCATTTAATGACGTACCGAACCTTCCCCGCCGCGCGCCACAGCGCCAAAAGCAGGTTTTCCCGGTAACTGTTGTAGGTCCACAGGACCAACTGAAATTTATTTAAAAGAAGGCATTTGAGAAATGAAACAAAACGGAACGAAGGGTTTTTATAGGAAAAAACGCGGACACCCGGAGTTTCAAGCAAATCTTTTAGTAACGGTGTTTTGCGGCAAAAGACTGTAACTTTCGCTTTGTGTTCAACCAATCCACGAATTAATTTACCGACATTGGTCGCCCAAAATGTTGGATCCCAAGAAGGAAGATTGACAAGGATGTTGCGACCATTCCAACCTTTATCGGTACTGATCAAGAAAGGAATCCATGGTAGAACAGACATAGGCGATCATTTCCTGCGTGATCAACGGGTGAACTCCGATAAAAAAAGTGTTGGTCAAAATCAGGTCGCTGTTGGTGAGATCTCCGACAACACGCCGCTCAATATCTGCATAGGCGGGATGGCGTAAGATGTTGCCGGCGAACAAGTTCCTGGTCTGGATCATGTGGCTTTCAAGGTATTCCACAATGTCCGACCGGTTGAACGGCGCGTCCTTCTTGACGGTGAGTGGGAATGAAAACCAAGAAGGATTGGCCCGTTTGCTCCAAACGGGTAGATGGAAGAACTTTTCATGATTTTTAAATTGCGCATAATATTTTTGGAAGTTCTCCCGTCGTTTGCTTATGATTCCATCAAGTCGCATTAATTGGACCAATCCCATTGCAGCTTGAATTTCGATTGGACGCAGGTTATAGCCAATTTCACTATAGACATATTTGTGGTCGATCAATTCGTCGACATTTTCGAGCCATTTGCTGAAGCGTGTCCCGCAGCTCCCATTTTTGAGGAGGGTTGCTTTTCCAACGCAATAGCAGGCGCGTCCCCAATCTCGGAACGATCTTAAAATGGCCAGATTTTCTTCGTCGCGTGCCGCCACAAAACCACCTTCCCCAATGGTGATGTGATGCGACGGATACATAGAGAGGGTGGCAAAGTCACCAAAACTGCCTACGGGTTTACCGTCATACTTACTTCCGAGAGCGTCGCAACAATCTTCAATAAGAACCAATTCGTGTTCTTTACAAAATTGGACAAGCGTCTCCAGATCCGCTGGGTTTCCAAGGGTATGGGAGAACATAATTCCCTTGGTTTTGGGAGAGAGGCAATCCTTTAAACGGTCTGTTAGCAGATTATACGATCCGATATCCACGTCAATAAAAACAGGCACAAACCCATTTTGAATGATGGGATTGACCGTCGTAGGAAATCCAACAGCCGGAGTTATGATTTCATCGCCGGCTTTGAGTGGTCGCCGGAACCGTTTTGATTTCAACGTGGAAAGCGCCAGCAGGTTGGCAGATGAGCCTGAGTTCGTCAAAAGGCCACCGGCCGCGTTAAAACGCTTCGCGAGTCCTTTCTCCATTTGGTGGCCGGACTTGGCCAGACCGAGCCAACCTTGCAGCAACGTTTCAACGGCTGCCTGATATTCTTCCGGTCCATAGTTGCTCTGGGCGTATTGAACCAACGTTTTGCCTGGAATAAAGGCCGGTTCTTTCTGACCCTTGAAATATTCCGAAATGATTTTATTTATCGAAGTAGTGGCTTCTTGAAAATCCATGCGGTCACCTTGGTGATTTGAAGAACTTCTTAATACTGCTAATAACGTGGGCTTGTTCGCTTTCCGACAGTGAGGCGTACAAAGGTAATGTCACAATACGTTTCCAAACGCGTTCGGAAACCGGTAACCGAGTGTCAGGATAATGTCGGCGATAATAGGGATGAAGATGACTCGGCATGAAATGCACGCCGCAGGTAATTCCTTCAGACGCGAGAAATTGGATTAATTTGTCCCGCTGGTCCGTGTGCACGATGAACAGCCAATATCCACCGTGCTCAAGATCATAAGTCGGTAGGAAAAGATCCCCCACCCCCGCAAGCTCATTCAAATAGGTGCGAATTAATTTTCGCTTTGCTTTGTTAACCCGGTCGAGTTTTTTCAACTGGCACAGGCCCAATGTCGAGGCAATATCATTGATGTTGTATTTGTATCCCAGGGAGTCGACTTCATAATGCCAGGAGGTGCTTGTATCGGACTCTGAGAACCGGCGCCACGTATCTTTGTCGATACCGAGCCAACGGGCCTTTCGTAAAAGATTCAGCCACTCAGGATTGTCGAATATGATCATGCCACCGTCCCCGGTGGTCATGTTTTTTTTCGCCTCGAAACTCAAGGTCCCGATATGGCCCCACGACCCGAGTTTTTTACCTTGCCATTCACCGCCTTGGGCGTTGGCCACGTCTTCAATGACGGTCAAGTTGTGTTTTTCGGCCACTTCGACGATCCGATCCATACGGCAGGGCTGGCCACCCATGTGGACTGGAATGATGACCTTGGTTTTCTCGCTGATTTTTTTTTGAAGATCCTCAATATCTATGCAGAGATCGTTTTCCTGTATATCGACAAAAACAATTTTCCGGCTGATGTATTCGACCGCGTGAGGAGCGGAGATAAAAGAAATGGTGGGAATGAGTATTTCGGCATCGGGCGGCAGATCGAGGATTTGTAATGCCAGATGCAGGGCGGCTGTGCAGGAATTTGTGCCCACCGCAAACTTGCGGTTTTGATATTTCGAAATGGCCTTCTCAAACTCGACAGATTGGGGGCCAAGTCCCACCCACCCACTTGCGAAAATAGAACGCAATGCAGACAGTTCTTCTTTGCCCAGTTGGGGTTTAAATAGCGGGATTTTGTTTTGCAAATTGAAGGATCCCGGCGATCTTTTCCCATTCTTTTTTAGGTTTCAGTGTCCAAAATAGGAATGCCAAATAAATGGTGGAAAAAATAAGCGACACAACAAAAAGATTAGTAAAGCTGGAAAATTTCGCGATAAGAATTGACACCAAACAAAACACCGATACCCAGGTCAGCTTGCCCCAATCCAAATGGTCGGCGAGAGAAATGCCGCTGCAGATCGAGTAATAAAAAACAATCAGTGAATTTGTGATGACGCAAGCGACAGCGGCTCCGAATATGCCCCACTTTGGAATCATTGCGAAATTTAATCCCAGGTTTGTGATGAGGGCAAAAAAGTTAGCCACCCCATATGCCTTTTGTTTATTTTGAATGAGTAGTCTTCTGGCAAGAAAACCGTGAAAGGGAACCGACAACATTTGAAGTGCCAAAATGCCGAGAACATGTGTGCTTTCTACGTACTTGCTTCCGAACGCGAAATGGATGATCTGTTGCGGAAACGCGACCAGCATTGCCGTGCAGCCCGCAATGGCGGCAAAAATCCAAGAAATAACGACCCGAAAGACTGCCTTAAACTCAGCGGGGTGTTCATTCAGCTTGGCCATGTACGGATAAAGGACAATGATGGCCGCACACCAAGTCAAGTCTTGGATGGGATAAATGAGAGTGGATGCGGCAGAATAAAGTCCCACCTCCACGGGCCCGCAGAATTTGGAAAGCATCAATTTGTCAATTCTTTGAAACACGGAAGCAAAAATTGCGGTTAATCCGATCGGCAGTGAGAGACGGACCAGATGGGTGAGAAAAGGCAATTCAATGGTGAAGTCCGGCATGCCAAAGATCGATAGGACCAGCCATAAATAAATGGCACAGATGATGAGAGAGTTGACCGCCATGGCCACCAAGAGGGCCTTCAAGTTTCCGTGCGTTGTCAATGCGTAAAACCCGAGGATGGCCCATCCAACGTTATGCGCGGTATGCATGATAGCGGTCAAGTATTGTTTGCTGAAGGCTGCAAAAACCGTGTCACCGATCATGCCGATGTTGTGGAAAATCATGTGAAGACCAGCGATGAAGACAAGTATTTTTATATCGCGAGGAAAGTTGGACCACTCCAGATTAAACCAAATGAACACCAACGCCAAAACCGCCATGAAAATACGGAGATAAATTTGAGCGCCCATATATTTGCGGACCATTTCTGGTTTCTTGACCACCTCGCGAATGATGATGAAGTTGACACCAAGATCAAGGAAGGATGTTGCGATCCCTATCATAGCCATGACGGTGGAGTATCTTCCATAATCCGCCACTCCGAGATAACGCGCCATATGAATGATCCATATGAAAGAAACCACTCTGCTGACGATTTCCGACATAACCAGCGAAAAATAATTTTTTAGCATAGGGGTTTCCTGATTGGACTAAATAAATAGCCCTCTAACAAATAGTCACAATATACGTTTTGCTATATTGATCTACCAATGAAAGACTGCGTTTTTTCAGTGAGTATCGCTGTGGTTATCATCTTCGCAGTTGTCGCTAAGGGTGCCCACGACATTTGGGCGGCCACCGCGGTTTACACGACAGTCCTTTTGTTATGCGCGGTTTACGTGATGCTGACCGGGCTCCGCAATTATACTTCCCCAATTTCTCTCCCTTTGGCTTTCCCTGTCATGATTTTTTGGGTGGTAATGAGCGTTTCGTTTTTAGGATCCTCCAACCCTGGAGAATCTTATCTTGCCTTCATGGATTGGACCTCGGCGATTCTCCTCTTTTACTTGGCGGTGAATGTGTTTCGGTCGGAAAACGTTGTCGATTTATTTTGCATGTTAATGGTGCCTTTACTTTTAACCGAATACACTGTGATGGTCTATCAGCGTTTGGCCAATACCCATTTGGTGGAACTCGGGTTGACTACCTGGAAGGAGCCAACGGGAACATTTATTAACGGTAATAGTGCTGTGGCATTTTTTCTGTTATGGATTCCGTACCTCGGAGAGAGTGTTAGGAAAACATCCCCGCGCAGTCGTTGGTATTGGGCCAGTGGATTGGCAGCGATTATTATGGCGTTGGGGCTTGTTGGGAGTACATGGAGTCTTTTCTCTCTTTTTATCGGGGGAATGATCTATGTTGGTAAAGTTAGGTTGCGTGGCCTGTTTGCCCGATATCCGGTTTTTTCTTGGACTTTTTTGATTCTGGTCAGCGTGACACTGGGGGGGCTTATTTTTTACAAACTCGCGCTAATTTATTCGTGGGTGGGAATTTCGTCGGAGCGTATTTCGACCAGCCGGTTGGATTGGTGGATCAGTGTATTGAAAATGTGTAAAGAGTACCCATGGTTCGGTGTCGGTATTGGTAATTTCCCAAGCGCGTATCTTTCTTTTAAAACAGGCCCAGGTGAAAATACCTTATATGCTCACGGATTCATTATGCAGATCATTGCTGAGATGGGATTGGCGGGCCTTGCCTCCGTGGTACTCTTTTCTGCCCGCTGGTGGGCGTTGGCCAAAAATCAAATCGAACATAACCGTCGCTTGATCGGGATAGGCCTCTGCATGTTTCTTGTTTTTAGTCTTCTCCACGTGAGCATGGAATATTTAAGCAATGCACTAGCTTGTGGGGTTTTTCTCGGTATTGTGGTAGCAGCAGAAAAGGAGAATGGTTGGAATGTTCGGCCGCTGTGGTCAGTTTGTTTCGTGTTGGCAGTTTTTCTCTGTTTTCCGTTTATCCTTTCCCCCTTCCTTGCCAGCCGGCATATCGTTGACGGGAATGATTATTTAAAAGAAAAAAATTGGGTATTGGCTGAGAAACATTTTGGTGTGGCCAGGGATATTGATGGACGATCGTGGGAGCCCTATGCGGGGTTGGCCAAAGTGGCTTTTTTCCAAGGGGATTATAAACGGGCGGTGGAAATGCAGGAAGAGGCTTTGAAACGAAACCGGTTGTCGCTACCATTAAAACGGGAGTTGGCCTTCTACTCTGCCCAAGCTTCAAAAACCAGCGGGCAGCTATCTCAGTGATTTTTTGAATTCTATTTTTTGGTGCCGGGCAAAACGCAAAACAAAAATTTACAGTTTGAAAGTAGTACTTTCAGACTGTAAAGGCAGGGCCGCGGGCTTAAGCCTTGTTGTCTGACCACTATAAAGTTGAACTTTATAATGGTCAAGATAAAAGCAGCCTGTTTAAAAGTTGGAGAGATTTTTCTTGGGTGTCATTATAGGGCTCTTTCAAAGCTGGTAAAGGCGTCGTCTCTATTCCCGCTTGGGAGAATTGTTCTTGAATAAGACCGAGGTTGTGGTGAACAATGGAACTAACCAAGTAGTTGGATTTTTCTATTGGGCCAACTTCATTCACATCGTTCCATATATTCATCAAGGATAAAAAAATTTCTTTCCAATTGACCCAGAGGGGACCTGCAGTGAAATTCTCTGCTGGACCGTAAATAAAGCCTTGCCACTGTTTATGTGAGAGCCGATATTTAACCTTTTTACTTTTCCGAAATTTTTGGACAAGCCCAGATTTTGATAAATCAATAAGGGTTTCTTGGACACCCAACCAGAACAATTCCACGGACTCTGCAATTTCACGGGCGTGGGCTTCTTTATGGGTAAAAAGATAAAGCAGAATTTCTGAGCGGCTTCCAACCCCAAACAATGATCGAAAATAAAAGCGGATGTTTGACTTGGGATTAAAAGGAACTTCTCCAGATTTATTTCTGGACCTCAAAGAAGGCCGGTTAAGTTGAAAACGCGCAAAACTTGGGTCGGCATTTTCAGATGTTGATAGTGGATAAGGCGCTCCATTTTTTTCTTTATAAAGAATCTCTATTTTTTCTGTTTTAGATTGTTGCTTAAAATTTCTCCAACACAATTCGCTTAGGCCGGCCCATTTTTGGGTTTTGGCTTGTCGGATGATAGATTGAAATACCGCCCCGGTTAATTGAATACCCTCTAAGTTTTCTTTCAAGAGAAAATTCCTTAAACGAGACGCATCAAGCCACTTGCCATTCTTAAGGGTCCAATTTTCAATTTCTTCAAAAAGGCGTGGTTCATAGCGAGCAATGGGCAGGGAAAATATTAGCAATGCCTCTGGGTCAATAATAAACTTCTTATCGTTATTGTTACCTATATGACCTGGAACACCAAGGGATGACCACTGCTCCCAAATAAATTCCAGCAGTAGATTAAGGAATTCATTTCTAAATTGCATTTGCGACATTTATAAACCCCATATGGTTGATGAGCGACTTTAACTGTGTTTTAAACGGTTCAGATGGGTCATGGGTTATTGTCCACCTGGCAGCAGCTTCAATTTCATGTGCAAGCGGTTTTAATGCCAACAGATCCTCATAATGTTTTCCACCTTGGTCAACAGCTGCATAAAGCTTGAAATGGATTTGATCGTAACGACTTAAGAAACGAATGGTTAAGGCGGGTCCATACTGACGTGTTTCACATCTTTCCAAAAGACCCAGGGGTAATCCAAATTTCAACATGGAAGATGGACCTGAATTAATCCATCCTTTGGGCAATCCAAAGTCTCGTTCAACTTTTTCTGCTGCTTTTAACAGCGGATCCGGCAAAGGGTGGGCACTTTGAAGAACCAATTTTTCGATAGACAGGTGTTTAACCAGCGCGAGCACATCCACATCTTTCGTGGTTCGCGAAACCAGTCCCAGGGCGTTAAGGGCAGAGCCGCCACATACCACCAGATCGATATGTACCTGGTTTTTATCCGCGAATTGATCACCAAGGGCAGAAAGCGCTTTATTTACTTCAGATTCGTTATGAAACATAGGTGACTCCAATTTCCTATTTTAAATATGCCATTATATATTTATTATTAAATACATAAAGTATATTTTAACTCAAATTATCGCAAAAACCCAGCGGTGACTGCGGCCGAAGCCTCGGAAAAGTGGCCCCGTCGGGTGGGGCCCTTGCAGAAAAAATCTGGGGGGCCCGCCGATTACCGTTTAGATTTGCGGTGGGTTTTGAGTTTGAGGGGCGGTTTTTTGTTGATGTAAACGGTGGTTGTTTTTTGGGGTTTGGACTTGAGGACGGCCAGTTGTTCCAGGGCTTCGCGGGCGCCGGGAGAGACGTCGAGGACTTTTTCGAATTGGGCGACGGCTTCCGGGATTTTCTTGGCGGCGAAATAGGCATTGCCCAGCCCCAAATAAACCAAGGGGTCCTTTGGTTTCATTTGAAGGGCCGCTGAATAACTTTTCAGAGCAAGTTCAGGTTGGTTTTTGGCCAAATACAGGTTGCCCAAGGCCATGGCTGAATCCACGGTGCGTGTGGACAAAGCGACCGCTTGTTCATAGGCCTCAATGGCCTTGTCGGTATTGCGGAGCCGGTGGTAAGACTTACCCAAAATCTCATAGGCCCGGCCCTTGAGATCCGTGCCGTCGGATTCTTTCCATTTCAATAAGCCATTGTTGATCGCATCGATGGCATCCACATACACATGTTTTGAAAAAGCGGTTTCGGCTTCATCAACTGAGGCGGAAAATCTTTTCCCACATCCGGTCAAGCCAAGCGCAAAAAAAATCAAGAACCATGGTTTAACCCGCACGCTTGACCCGCTCTTTAAGGAGATGAAAAGAATTCTCCCGTTGAAATGCCTTTTGTAATACTTCTTTAATATCAACGAAGAAAATAAAGTTACAAAGTCGTCTTCCCGGCAATCTTCTTGGCCGGGATCCAGGTTTTTTCTCAGATGAAAACCTGGGCCCCGGCCAAAAGCATGCCGGGGCGACGGGGTTGTTCAATGTCACTTTTCGTTTTACGCCTGTATTAGTATGAAATCTCAATTTCATGTTAATTTGCAAAGCAATCAGGTAATCCTTGCCTCACCCAAGAAGCATGACGGGGCGACCGTCTTGTACAAGTATCTATCGGTCCGATCCAACTGAATCATTCCGGTTAATCGATCAAGGGCTGCTCCCAAATTTTCAATATTTTGATTTAGTTTGTGGTTTTGCATACAAAAGACGGCCCTCTTTTTTAATTTTTGTTTTTAAATTCTTGGAAGCTTCCTCCAATCTAACAACATCAATAGGGAGCAAGGTGTCCGCATCATCTTTAAAAAAGAAAAAAGCGTCCAACCATTGTTTTTGGGTGGCTTTCGGAGCAGAAACGGCAATATCAATGTCCGACCTGAGGTCTTGGTCTCCACGCGCACGAGATCCAAACAAGGTAATGGAATCAATTTCAGAGTGGCTTTTTACATATTCCTTCCATTGATCGATGATTCTTGCAGGGATCGGTTGTTTCATAGGGCTGTGATTGTAGAATAATCCCTTATGGCTTCGATTGAACCAAAACAATGGACGAGCCCTCTCCGGATTGAATCGGGAAACTTCACCCATCAAATGTGGGGGGGAAATTGGATCTCCTCTTTTAAAGGACAACCCTCCCTGTCTCAGCCCGTGGGAGAATCTTGGGAGTTCAGTCTGCGTCCTGAAAGACCGTCTCATGTGTTGTTGCCGAATGGAAAACGGGCCCCGCTTTTGGAATTGCTAAAGGATTATTCCGCGGAAATTTTGGGGAAGCATGGCGCGGAGGACCCGACCAAAACCAGTATCCTCGTCAAGCTGATTGACGCGAGGGAGGACCTGTCTCTCCAAGTCCATCCTTCAGATGATCAGGTGTTGAGTGGCCAGGAGGGGGGAGGGAAGTCAGAAGCCTGGTTGATTCTAGAGACCTCGTCTCAAGAAGGAGAAGGCTATATCTATTTGGGGTTTGATTCAGGGACGGTCGCGTCCTATCCCGATCGCGCGAGTTTTGAATCCGCCTTCTTTGAGAGTTTGACCCAAGTCCAATCATGGGGACCCAGCACAAACCTTGAGCTTCGCGCCAAAGCCGAACGGGTGATCCTTCCATTTTTAAACAAGATTTCAGTCCAACCCGGAGAGGTCTATGAGGTGACTCCGGGGACCATTCACGCGTTGGGGCGCGGCGTTAGGATCTATGAAATCCAACAGTCGAGTGATGTGACCTATCGTGTTTGGGATTGGAACCGCCCGGACGCTGAGAAACAAAAAGTGGGGAAATTGGAGTTTCGGGCCCTTCACTTGGACGCGGCGCGCCCCGTGATCAACTATAAAAGCCATCCACCCGAATATTACCGACTGGCGCCTCAACCCGTTCAGATCAACGATCGCGAAGGAATTCTTGAGGAAATCCTGATTCAAGAGGCCCATAAAAAGTTTGCCACTCATCGACTGACCTTCAAAAAGAAGGGCAGCCATTGTGGGCTCAGTACAATTGGGCGATTTCAGGTATTAACAGTGGTTCAAGGAAAAGTGGATGTGGGTTTTCAGGCAACGCAGGGACAGTCCCTGTTGGTTCCGGCGTGTCTAGAAAAAATCAAGTTGACTTGTCTTTCAGCTCCGGCCACCGTCATTCGAAGTTACATCCCGATTTAAGAGAGGGTATACAAACCCGTCGTCCCGGCATGCCTCTGGCCGGGACCCAGGTGTTCCTGACGGTAGAACCTGGACCCCGGCCAAACAGCGTGCCGGGGCGACGGTTCCTCGGGGTTTTTATACAGGCTCTAAGAGACGGTCGTCTCTCCCAACAAACCTTTAATCGCCACCATGGGAGGGGTCGATTCCCAGCCCGATCTGCATATACTCAACAACGATATTGATCATTTGTTTGACGGTGTTGTTGCAGGACTTAAAAGCGATTCGATCCAGCGCTTCGAATCCGTGTTTTCTCAACACATCGCTAATGAGAGCGTGGATGAAAGACTGAGTGGCGGCGTCCACGTTCTCAAAATCAAGAACGACATTTTCATTTTTCTCGAGGGCGGGGATGATTTCATTCAAACGAATGTGTCTGGCCACATCTTTGTTTTCAGCGAATGCGCCTGCTTTATCGAAGATGGAAATGTTCATATGAATTTTGGTTTGCGAAACCTTGCTTCTTTCCGCTCCCGGATCGCGGTGCTATATGTTTTCCGAATGGCTTCCAGGAGGAGGGAAAACTCTTCCGTCTGATCCAACGTGATGTCCACGCCCACAACCGTTCCATGCCAATAAGGCATGTTTTCGTCCACGGAATGCCGGTCCTTAAGGGGATCCGCATAGAGGTTCATCCGTCGATCTTTTCTCTTTAATAATTTGTAGAAACCGCTTCCGCTATAAATGACAAAGTAATCCCGGTTGACGCTGGCGATGGATTTGATGAAGAAAAGACCGGCCCCCGCATTTTGTTCAGTCCCGCCTTCGGTGCGAGTTTTTCCGGTAATGCCTGGCATCAATGCCAAACGGATTCCTTCCAGATCCGACTTGGCGTTATGCGACTGGTTGATGGACGCTTTAATCCCAATCCCCGTATCGGCGATTCCAATCCGAATCACATTGCTCTTCAGATAATATTGGGCGCAGAGGAGGGCTCCGTGTGGAGACTCCGAATGTTCAATGACATTCCTCACCAACTCGCTGACGATATACCCGATGGTTTTGGCTTGTTCAGCTTCCACATGGAGAAGTGGAATCATCTCGGTGATGAATTTGGTTAATTCCTCCGACGTTTTTATTTGAGAGAGCGGAATAAACCGTCCCGCCGGCTCATGCTCTATCACGCTGATGTCGGAAGAGACATTCAGAATTTTGAAGAGGCCCATTCTGACCAAATAATGTTTCGATGGCGCCAACAGTTTCCCGCAATGGAAATTCTCGGGTTTGATGGTGAGGCCCAGCGCCGCAATCATTGAGAGAACGAAGGGATGAACAGAGATCCACTTATCGTTGGCCGTCATCTCCAATATTTCAGGGGAGGACGGATCGAAGCCGCGCAAAAATGGATCGATATTTCCCAAGAACGCACTATTGGGCAAATGAATTTTCATGATCGAAATATACCGGGAATCCCGGTATAAAGTCAAGACACCGGGATTCCCGGTATCTAAATCCAGATTCTGCAATAGAACTGTGTTTTTGACGAAAACATCGGGCCCTCTGCAAAATTCGGGTTAATTAAACTGTAATGGGGTTATCCAACGACAATCGACTCCGAGGTTCCGATCACGTCCAGGAATTGAGCGGGGGTTTTGGCTTTCATGATTTGTTTAAGGAGTGTGGGGTTGCGCATGAGCATGGCGATGCGGGCCAAGATGCGCAGTTGATCGATGGGAGAGGACATGGGTGTCAAGATGAGAAAGATCAATTTAACCGGCAATTTGTCCGGAGTTGTAAATGAGATGGGCTGTTTGCTTCGTCCCACCGCGATGAGGGGACGATTCAATGCGGCCACGCGGGCATGGGGAACCGCCACGCCTTGCCCGATGGCGGTTGAAAGTTGAGTTTCTCGAGACATCACCGCGGTTTCCACGTTTTTCAAATCCAACGTGGGGTGAATTTTTTTAAGACGTTCAACCAAACTTCGCACCGCCCCAATGGGGGTGGGAGCGGTGAGATCCAAATCGATCGCCTCGGGTGTAAGCAGACGGTGAAACGACCAAGCATTCGGAGCGTCAAATTCATCCAATATTTCACCCAACAACTCTTCAATCACATCTTCAAGTGTGATGATGCCCGCAGGTTTCCCCGAACGGGTGACCAACATCATGTGTTTTCCTTGGCTTGTCATGGTTTTTAATAGGGGTTGGAGGGCCGCTCCGTCGTCGACGGGCGGCAGCGGCCTGGCCAAGCGGGCCAGATCGGGAATGCCGGCCCCTAGAAGAGCCAAATCTTTGACATGAATAAATCCGATTGGATGATCGATGTCGGGGTTCCCCACGGGATAACGAGAGAAATGGTGATTTTGAAGCGTTCTTCTGTTTTCGTCCCAAGATCTTTCGGTGGAAAGAAACACCACTTTGTCGCGGGGCACCATGGCATCCCTCACTTTTAAATCTTCAAAATCAAAGAGGTTTTCAATGAGCAGCAGTCGGTCCAGTGGAATGAGGCCTTTTTCCTGAGAGGCGCCCAGCAGAACGCGCACTTCATCTTCAGTAAAAATTTCCTGATGTTCACCCACGGGCTTGAGGCCAATCAAGCGAGAAACAAATTTGGAGCTTCTCGCCATCAGCATGATGGGGAATCGCAAGGCTTTGTAGAAAGCGGCCAGAGGGATCGACATCCAAAGAGCGATGGACTCCGCTTTTTGTATGGCGATACTGCGGGGCACCAACTCCGCAAAAACAATCTGAACATAAATAATCAGGCAGAACGCCAGAACCGTGTTGATGCGCGCCGAATAGGGAGCCAACAGAGAAGGCCAAGCGAACCATTCCCGGAATAGGCTCGACATCACCGGTTCCCCGGCCCATCCCAGCGCCAAGGTCGACATGGTCACGCCAATTTGGATGGCGGAGAGGTAATTGTCCAAATTGTCCAACATTCCCAGAACGAGCCCGGCTCGAAGCCGGCCTTCATTTTTGAGAACCTCTAAACGGGACCGTTGGGCTTTGACCAACGCGAATTCAGCCAATACAAAGAAGGTGTTCATCCCAAGAAAGAAAAGAGTGAGAAAAAGGTGAACTGTCATCGCTCGGATTTTAATTTAATCGGGCCATGTTCACTCGAATTTTTCTCAGACAGCGGCCCTTTTTGGCGGGGTTGATTATTCTGTTTGGTGCGATTTTATTTTTGGATCTTCCCGGCGCGCACCTTTTTGATCCCGACGAAACGCGTTATGCGGAAATTCCGCGAGAAATGCTGGCCCATCAAGATTGGCTCACCTTTCGACTCAATGATTCTCGATATTTCGAGAAACCTCCTCTGCTTTATTGGCTGAATGCGACCTCCATGAGTCTCTTGGGAGAAACCCCCTTTGCCGCGCGGCTAGCGGTCCGATTGGCTTGTATTGGCACTGTGCTCCTCATAATAGGAAGGCTGGGGACGACAGTTTCCCCTCTGGGAGGGCTCTGGGGAGGTCTGATTTTTATCTCATCGTTGCTCCCTTTCGCGCTGGGCCGAATCAATTTAACCGATGGGGTGGTTTCGTTTTTTCTAACGCTCACGCTGTTTGGCGTGATGGGATTTTTCCGAGAAAGAGCGGCGGGACGCCCCGGCACAGGTTTTCAATGGTTGGTGGGGTTCGCGGCGGCCTTGGCCATGCTCTCAAAAGGTTTGCTGGCGCTTGTGTTGCCCGGATTGGTTCTTTTGCCTTGGACACTGCTGACCGGTCGATGGAAACATTTGCGTGATTTGCTGCTTTCTTGGGCTCCCGTTCTTTTCTTCATGATTGTGGTGCCTTCATTTTATGTGATCGAAAAACACAATCCCGGCTTCCTGCACTTCTTTATTATTCGAGAACATTTCCAGCGTTATTCAACCGATATTCATGACCGAACGGGACATATTCTCTATTTTGTTCCGATCTTTGTCGGCGGGTTGTTACCGTGGACGTTTATTTTTATCGGGCAGGTCTACAAACATTTCACTGCGGGCGAAGCCCAGGAAAAGTGGCAGACCAAAGGGTTGCCCTTGGTTCTGGGGCGTGCTCGAATTATTCAAAACTCTGAAGAATTATTCTTGTTTCTGTGGTGCGTGACTCCCATTCTCTTTTTTTCCTTTTCTCATTCAAAACTTATCCCCTATATTTTGCCCGCTTTTCCAGCCGCGGCGGCCTTGTTGGGTCGGTGGATATCAGAAGTGACACCCCAAGATGTGATGAGCTCTCAGAAATTTTGGATATGGAACGCCCTTCTGATGACCGGTTTGGTTGGCGTGGGCGGTTGGGTGGGGCTTCAGGCCGAAGCGGTTGTGACGCTCGGTTTGGAGAGAAGTGTTGGAATGATGTTGATATTCATTTTGTTTGGGGCTTGGTTGGCATTTTATTTTTCCAGGAAAAGTGTCCGCCGGGCCCTCTTCATCCAGGGGGTGGCCTGGTGGGGTTTGTTGTTCGTTTTGGTCCGCGCGATCCCCACTCTGGCCAAAGACTATTCCTCCATGGACATGGCGCGTGCCGCTCAAAAGGTTCAAAACGCGACCCTGGTGGCTTACCGAACCTATCCCCATGGATTTCCTTGGGCGCTGAAGAAACCCATTTTGGTGGCGGATTTTAAAGGGGAGCTCGCTTCGGACGGAATCAAAGACCCGCAACTGTTTATCGGGCATGAAGAATTTTGGAAAAGATGGAATTCGGAGGAACATCTTTTGGTCGTTTTTGCCATTCGCGGGACAGACAACTCAATGGACCATTTTCGAGACTTAACCACCCGCCTGCATGAAATTGCCAAAAACCATCGCCACATGCTGGCCGCTAACTTTAAGGAGTCAAGGGCTCCATACGACGGAGCCACTTTTCCGGGGCTTGGGCCGCAGTAAAGTCCAGAGCTGGTTTCTCATTCATCCCTCGGACAACTTGAAAAAATAAAGCCGTGATGGAGGTTGGGATCCATCACGGCGCGCGTGGGACTCTGGGTTTGTTAGGGTTTGGGGCCCAGTTCAGGAAAATTGGCGTCGGTAGGAGTCGGTTCACCTGTGTTGCTGATGCTACCCCCTTCCAGTACACGCGACTTGGACCCATCTTTGGAGCATCCGACTAATACAGCCATTGTTATCAATATGAATATTAAGTTTTTCATGGTTTCACTCCCTAAGAATATGGGTCTCTCTGAGGGAATATGCAACAGGAAAGCCAAAATAATTTCCTATTGAACCATCAGCCTGTTTATCTCTTCTTTTCGGGTTCTGCTGTTTGGGGAACCGTTGGTGGCGTCGAGGCCTTCTCTATGGCCATGATTTCAATATCAAAATCCAAGGTTTTACCGGCCAAGGGGTGGTTGAAATCCAAGGTGATGTCTTTTGAGCCGATGGATACCACTTTGGCTTGAACAGGACGTCCGCCATTTTGTCCGTTCACAGTCATGCCAACTTTCAGTTGGCTCACATCGCCAAAAGCTTTTTTGGGCACTTTTTGTTGCGCTTTGGGATTGATCGCGCCATATCCATTTTCAGGAGCAAGAGTTATGTGTTTTTTTTCTCCCACTTTCAGTCCCACAATCTGTTCTTCCAAACCAGGAATTATTTGTCCGCCCCCATGAACGAATTCCAACGGTGTTTTATTGACGGAAGAGTCAACGACCGCTCCATCAACAGTGAGGGTGTAATTCATTTTTACCAATTTTCCATTTTCCACCACTTTGTTGTTTTGACAGCCCATCGATAGAAAGACGACGGACAAAACGAGCCAGAGTGAGCAAAAGTTTTGAGGACGGGATGAGGCGTTCATGGGGGGTCTCCTTTATTTTTTCGCAGTGTGATCTTTTAGGAGCCTGACGTCAATGTTGAAGTTGTTGAATGATTAATGACAAGATGAATGTCATGAAGATTGCGACCTTTAACGTGAACTCCATTCGCAAGCGTTTGCCCATTGTCACGGAATGGATCACAAAAAATCAGCCCGATGTGATGTGTTTACAGGAAACCAAAGTCGAAGACAAACTTTTCCCCTTGGATCCGCTGCAGAACCTGGGGTATCACGTCACGTTCCGCGGAATGAAAGCCTACAATGGGGTGGCCACGCTCTCCAAAGAAAAACCTTCAAAAGTGGTTTATGGTTTGAAAGAAGGTCCTGATTCGGAAGATTTCCGAATCATCCAGACGGTCATTTATGGAATTCCAATTTTTAACACGTATATTCCCCAGGGTTATTTGATCGACTCTCCCAAATACCAATACAAGCTCACCTGGTTTCAACAGTTGAGGAAGGTATTTGAAGATCGGTTGAATCCCTCCAAGCCGGCCCTTTGGCTCGGAGATCTCAATGTTGCGCCCAGCCCTTTGGACGTTCATCATCCTGAACGGCACAAAAAACATGTTTGTTATCACGAACTGGCCCAAGAAGCGTACAAGAACACAGTGAGTTGGGGGTTTGTGGATGTATTCCGAAAACTCTACCCCGATCGTGTTCAATATACGTTTTGGGATTTTTTTGGGAATTCGTTTGCCAACAACCGCGGCTGGCGTATTGACCATATTTTGGCCACCGCTCCTTTGGCCAACCGATGTACCCAAGTCGAAGTTGACTTGGCTCCCCGCCAAGCTCCCACGCCCTCCGACCACACCGTGGTCTGGGCGGAATTTAAGCTGCCTTAAATTTAGAGCAAGAGGGTTTTCATTTCGGAGTCTGCGGGAGAGAACGGCTTTTTGATTCTTTTTTCAGCCAGGTCATGGGACTGCCACCGCGCGCGCTCCTTGAGAACCAGCCGATAGCAATCCAAGGCCTCTTGCCTTTTTCCCAGCGCGTCCAATGCATATCCTGTGTAGAGAAGGGACCATATGTAAAAGGGACTCTGAGGGGCATAGGCAGCTGTGGCCAAATTGAATTCCCGGACAGCCCCTAGCCACTCTTTTCTTTTGAATTTCACCAAGCCATTAAAGAATCGTGATTGGATTCTAAACTCCGGCCGATAGACACCGCTTTCAACGCGATATTCATAATCTTCCGCTTCAACGGATATCTCCACGGGACAGTCTTGGTTGTAGAGGGCAATGAACATCATCAAATCGACGAAAGGGCTGTTTGGAAATTCTTTTCTTAAATTGGAAAGCAATTCGATTGATTTTTCCGGCTGGTTGAGTTGATTGGTGTAAATGTTGGCCAGAAAGAAGATGGCGGGCAGGCGTAAATACACTCCCCTCTCCGCGGCCAGCGTCAACTCTTGAATCCCTTTTTGTTTGTTTCCGCCAGCACTTGAGGTGGACAGATATCGCACTACTTTGGGAAGAGTGGCCAAGGTGTAGTCGAATATCCCCAGGGCCATGTAGGCATCGGTTGCTTTGGGGTTCAGCGAGAGCGCTTTCGTCAAATAGTAACGCGCTTTTTTTTCGTTGGTGAAAACCGAAAGCCATTTGCGATTGGCGGCGTCCCACCGGGCCAAGAGGGCATACAGGCTGCCCAAGGCCATGTGCGCTTCACCGGTCTCATCTCCCTGCTTAATTCTCGCGAGTGACCCTTTTTCTGATATCTCCGCCGCCATTAAAAATATTTGACTGGCTTGTTCGTCATTTTCCATGACATTGACAGAATTCTCCCACCAGGCCACGGTGGCCAAAGAAAAATCGACCAGCGCGTGCTTATTTCGAAAGGTTGTGAGAGGGGTGAGAATTTCTTTCGCTGATTCAAAATTGAGATTGTAAAGCTCACGAAACCCGCTCTGGAGAGTTTCATCTATGGGGTCATCAATATTATATGGGTTTGATTTGGCCTGTGTAGATATCCGCGAGCATTGTATGAGCAGGACACTTAAAAGTAAGCGGATCAACATTTTATTCCCCACGAGTAGGAATTTATAACTTGCTGTTCCTTGGTGCCAATACCCGCAAAACAATCTGGGCTAACCGGAATGATTCAGTTGAATCGTACCTAAAGGTACTGCACAAGACGATGTCGCCCCGGCAATCTTTTGGCCGGGGCCCAGGTTTTCCCCATGAAGAAAACCTGGATCCCGGCCAGAAAGCATGCCGGGATGACGGCACTGAAATATTCACTGTTGATAGACGATAACGGTCGTTCAACTGAATTCTTCGGGCTAATGGCGATGGTGAGGAGGACGATTGGAGGAGGCGTCGTGTCCCTGAGAGTGACCGCCTTGATGACGACGACCGAAAGAAGGACGGCCATTTTGAGGACGGCCTCCCTGATGAGGGCGACCTCCCCGATGGGGATGGCGTTGTTGAGGGGGGCGTCCACCATTGTGTGGACGTCCTCCTTGATGAGGTTGACCAAAGGGTTTGTGTGATTGATTGTTTTGTTCAAAAACCTTGGGTTGAGTTTGGTAAGGGAAATCAGGAATCACACCGCGTGGGATGGGTTTTCCAATCAAACGTTCAATGCCTTTCAGTTGGCTCATTTCTTCCGGCGACACCAACGTAAAAGCCTCACCCACCGCTTGAGCGCGGCCGGTTCGGCCGATGCGGTGAACATAATCTTCGGGAGACACAGGAACATCGAAATTGATGACATGACTGATGTCTTTCACATCAATTCCACGCGCGGCAATGTCCGTCGCAACCAAAATCTGGAACCGTTTCTCTTTAAATCCCAAAAGCGCCTGTTGGCGCTGGCTTTGACTGCGGTTTCCATGAATGACCGTGACGGATTTGCCGAGACGATGGAGGGTTTCAGCCAGGCGGCTCGCGCCATGTTTGGTGCGCGTAAAGACGAGGGCGGAAGTCATATTTCCGAGTTCTAAAATGGCTTGTAACAAAGCCACTTTCTGCGCCCGGGCGACAGGATAAGCCATTTGGGTCACATTCTGAGAAGGTTGGGAGCGGGCCAGTTCCACCACAACCGGGTTCTTGAGAAATTGTTTGATGAGTTTTTGAATCTCATTGGAATAGGTCGCGGAGAAAAGCATGGTTTGGCGTTGCGAGGGAAGTGTGGCCACGATGTTGCGAATAGCAGGCAAAAAACCCATGTCGAGCATACGGTCGGCTTCATCAAGAATGAAGGTATGAACTTCGCGCAGCGATAGGGTCCCTTGTTTCACATGGTCCAGCAACCGTCCGGGGGTGGCCACCACCACTTCCGCGCCGGCGCGCAACTGGCGCACTTGTTGATTGAAATTGGCCCCGCCCAATAGTAAAGCTGTTTTAATACGGGTGTGTTTGGCCAAGTCGCCCACCACAGAAACCACTTGAGCGGCCAATTCTCGCGTCGGGGTCACAATTAAGGCCTTCGGGCGTTGAGCCCGCGGTTGCTTAAGCAATTTCTCAATGATCGGAATGGCGAAAGCGCAGGTTTTACCGGTTCCCGTTTGCGCGCAGGCTTGAATGTCGTGCCCCTTCATCGCTTCCGGAATGACTTTGGCCTGGACCGGAGTTGGTTCGGCATAACCCAACTCGGTGATCGATTTGAACAGCTCCGGTGAAAGTTGAAATTTATAAAAACCCATACGCCAGCTTACGAAACTTCAGGTGGAAAATGGGAATAACCTCAGGTTCGCTAAAAGGTACCAAAGATCGCCCTTGGGCTTTCATGATTCGGGTATACCAAGACACCTGAGCCAAAGGGTCGGTGCAACAAAACGAGAACACTAATGGGTTATACGGCGAATTAAATTGAGTAACGCTGTCTTGGGGCCGGAGAAGAGGTTTCCGAAGTATTTCGACAAGTCGTCCATAATCACATAGGACATGGGGATGAGGATGAGTGTCATGGGCATGGAAATGGCCAATCCCCAGGCCAACGAAAGGGCCATGGGGGCTACAAAGGGTTCATATCCGCCCCAACCGTAAGCGGTGGGGAACAGTCCCAAGAGTGTGGTCAGAGAAGAGGCCCATATGGGGCGAAGACGTTGAGCCCCGGCTTCGATAACGGCTTGTTCAAGAGGCAGACCCGTTTTGCGATGTTCATTGATGAAATTAACAATCACAATGGCATTGTTGATGACGACGCCTGTCATCGAGACCACTCCCAGCATCGCCATAAAAGAAGCGGGTTGGTTGTGCAAAATGAGCGCGTACACAACCCCCACAAGTCCAATGGGAACTGTCAGAAGAAGAATGATCAATGGCTGGCCATACGAACCAAACAAGGTGGCCAAGATCACAAAATCCAACGCGAGAACGACAAAAAAGGCATGGCCCAAAGATCGCATAGATTTGGCCGTTTCCTCCGCCTCTCCTCCATAAATCAATTCATATCCGGGATGGCGTTTGGGAAGATCTTTGAATTTTTCAACGATGCGATTATTCGCCTCTTGGGACGTGATAAGTTTTGTATCGACTTGGGCTGTGACTTGGACCGCCGGACGGAATTTGTAGTGCTCTATATAGGGTTTGCCTGGCGTGATGTGGGTTGACGCCACGGCCCCCAATTTGATGTTGCGGCCTTGAGGGTTCAGGATATCCAACTGGAGCAGGTCTTTCTTGGAGGAACGTTGGGCCTCAATGAGTTTGACTTTAATTTTTATTTCCTCCGTTCCTCTGCGAATTTTGCTGACCTCTCCTCCATCAACAGCGTAGAGAATATTGCGGCCCACATTTGTGGCGGTTAAGTTCGCAAATCCGGCTTTTCGGTCATCCAAAATGAGGCGAACTTCGTCTTTACCGCCGTCGCGAGAATCACGAATATCACTGACGCCGGTCATTTGGGTTAATTCCTTTTTAATTTCCTCGACAATGGTCGCAATGACGTCCGGATCCCTTCCTCGAACGCGAACATCCACCGCCTTTCCGACGGGTGGGCCCGCTTGCAATTCCTCAAATGTGATTTTTCCCGACCCCTCCGGAAGACCAACTTTCTCACGAAGCTCTTCAATAATGGCTTTTGATTTACGTTTCCTTTTTTCAACCGGGGTGAGAAACACACGGGCTTGAGCATATTGGGTTCCGTACCGAAACGATCCGTCCTCGGCCATCTTGAAACCGATCAATCCGGTCATGACATCGAATTCTTCGGGAGGCAATTGCATCACGGCTTGTTCAATTTTTTGAAACACGCGGTCGCTTTCATTGAGGTGAGTTCCCGTGGGCATCTCCAGGTTAATGAAAAATTGTTCAACGAGACCTTCAGGGAACAGGATAAATTTTAAGCGCATTTTGGCTACCACGCCGGTCAGGACAATAAACAGAATCACCAAAGAGAAAAACTTAACCCGATGGGTCATGACCCACGACATGACGCGTTTGTAGGTGTTAAGAACCGCCATATACCATCGACCCTCGCTTGACTCTTGGACGGGTTTTCCAAGCGGCATCAAGTCCACGACATGGGAAGGAAGAATAAAAAAGGCTTCAAACAAACTGGATAAAAAACACAGGATGATGATAACAGGTATGACAAACAATATTTTTCCCATGATTCCTGACGTCATCGCGAAAGGCAGGAACCCACAGGAAGACACCAGAATAGCCGCCAATACCGGTCTCACCACTTCCTTGGTCCCGTCAATAGCCGCCTGTTGAGGCGTCTTTCCCATTTCCATGTGGCGATAAATGTTTTCCGCCACGACCACCGAATCGTCATCCAACATTCCCAAAACAATAATGAAGGCGAGCAAGGAGATGAGGTTGATGGTGAATCCCAACGGAACGGCCACGGACAAAGCGGCCCCAAAAGAAATCGGCACTCCAATCGCGGCGACCAGTGCCAACCTCCAATCAAGGAACACAAAGAGCGCGATGAGGATGAGCACGCCTCCTTGAATCATATTGTTGACCATGATCGAATAGCGTCGGTTTATGAAAAATGAAACATCGTCAGAAATGAGAAGGGACAAGTTTTTTTCTTTGGCTTTTGAATCAAACTCCGTTTTGACTTTTCGAACTGCTTTGGAGAGCTTTACGGTGTCGCCTGTGCGAACCTTTTTGACTTGGAGGTTGATGGAAGATAGCCCGTTGGTTTTTGTGAGGGTCCGCCCCTCTTCAAAGCGTTCCGTAACTTGGCCCACATCTTTCACTTTTAAGGTGGACCATTCATCATTTCCGCGAATGACCATCTCACCAATCTCGGCGGCGGTTTTGGCGGCTCCGATCACGCGAACAAAAAGCTCTTTGGTTCCGATCTTGACCAGGCCGGCGGAGGCGTCCATGTTGTGCAGGCGAATCGCATTGGCGACTTCTTCTAAGGTTAGCCGTTGTTTGTGCAGGGCGTTTTGGTCGACTTCAACCCATATTTCACGAGGGAGGTCGCCCACTTGGTCAACACGGGAAACACCAGGAATCTCTTCAATAACATCGGTTAATTCTTCGGCAAAAATATCTCGGTCTTCAATGGTTCCTCCAGCCACCGAAAGAGTAATTAAAGGTTCATCAAACGTGAGTTCTTGAACCAGGGGGTCCTCCGTTTCTTTGGGGATATCTTCGGCGCGGTTCACCGCTTGCTGGATATCGTTGATGACGCGGTTTTTTTCTGACAACGATAAATCTTCCAGCAGTTTGACCGCGATGGTGGAACGGCTCTCCAGCGAAAAGGATTGCACCCGGTCAATCCCGTCCACCGTTTTAAGTTGTTTTTCAATGGGAGTCGTGACCAATTTCTCCACTTCTTCAGGTGCGGCGCCCGGATAAATGGTTGAAATGTTCACCCAATCAATGCTGATTTTGGGGAAGGCTTCTTTTCGAACTGTGAGGAATTGATAAAAACCCAAACTGACCATAAAGAGGGTCAGCAAATTCGTAAAAACCCGTTTTTTTAAGAAGAGCTCAATCATGGATTTTTTTCCATATCCAGCTCAGAGAGCAAGGTTCCAGTGGCGCGGGCCAAATCAATTTCCGCCATTTGCTGATCCGCTTGAGCGCGCGCCAGCAGCAATTCTGCTTGATGAATTTCTTGCTGGAATCTCACCAAGATATCAGTGGTGGAACGCCCCCGCCTGAAATTGTCTCTTTCAGCAATAAACTTTTTCCTATGCAGAGAAACCAAGTTTTCTCTCGCCGTTAGTCGCAGGCGGTTCATCTGAACATTTTCCCACGCGTCGCGAACTTCTCGGTCGACCATCAGTTTGGTTCGTTCCAAGTTTTGTCGAATGTATTCCAACTCGAGTTTTTTGTTTTTTCGAAGCAATTTTTCTTTGCGATAACCCAGCGGAGAGATGAACTGAAAGCCAATGGATTTTACTGGATGATCAAATCCGCCCAAATCATCCCACGCTCCGTTGTAAGTGTAATCAAGTCCAGCCATTCCGTAGGAAGCGTTCAGAGACAACTGCGGCAATGTTTCGAGCACTTCGCTTCGAGCGGCCCATTCAGCGGCCTGCACCGAGGCCTCCAGGGATTTGATGTCCCCTCGATTTATCAGAGCCTCCTGAAGCGAAGAATCCAAAGAGGAAAGAGGAAGGGGAACGGGTAAGGTCATCGATGTCGCAGAAGAGACGGAAATCGATTCTCCAATGATTTCTGCGAGGGCGTTTTGCTTGGATTTGAGAAAAGATTGAGCGACCAGGATTTCGGTTTTCTCCGCTTCAACCGACGCCAATGACTGTGCCACGTCGGACTCTTCGACCAAACCAAACTTTATCTTTTCATTGTTGGATTGGAGGAGTTTCTCGGCAATGGCCAAACCTTCCCCAGCAATATGGACCCGTTGGAGGGCGAACTGAACCTCAAGATAGGCGCGGGTCGCGTTGGCGACCAATTCGGTTGAAAGATGGCGAACTTTTTCTATTTGAGCCGTAACATTGGACCGATAACGTTTCCGGCGGGACACATCAGGCCGGCCCCACAGATAACGCAGCAGGTTTTGTTTGATTTGCAATGAAAGAATAGATCCGGCGCTGGGATCCAACACCCGAAACTGGGACCGATTGTCAAGACTTTCGTTGGCCCAGGCCAATCGCGCTTCCGTTCCAATCAAGGTTTTCTGAGCCAAATCCACATGGAATGTTTCAAGTTGGCTGCGGGTCCCTTCAAAAAGCGGGGCCGCCCTCGGAGATTGATCATCCGTGCGTTGATACCCCGATTCAAGTTGGGTGTCCAATTCGGAAAGGAAAAGGGGCTCCTCCAACCGGGAAATTTGCAGTTCCGTGAGAGCGGCTTTTAACTCTGGTGAATGTGCCAAGGCCCGGTCCGCAACGGTTCTTAAATCCCAAACTTCGACAGGAGATTCTTCTCCCCTCAAGGGGTGAATTGAAAAGAGGAATACGAGCAGAATTAAATAGGTTGTCATCCCCGCGCAGGCGGGGATCCAGTCCTTAAACATGTTGTTGATGAGCAGGGTTACAGCCTGGATTCCCGCCTACGCGGGAATGACGGCTATCCAAGTGGAAAATTTGGGTAAAACGAACTGTTCCAGTCATGGGTTTTCAGAAGTCCTTGTTGGTGATACGGAACCAAAATTCCCTCCCCCCCTTATCAAGGGGGAGGGAAGGAGGGGAATTTTTTATTTCGCAACCAACGTCAAATCAACCGTGAAATGATCGTTGATGGTTTTGTCGCCCAAGTTTTGAAAGAACTTTCCTGAACCGTAACGGATGTTATAGAGGGTTCGGTCCACTTTAATTTCTTTGGCCTGAGCCGAAACCAAACCTTGGTTGACAGTGATCGTGGCCGGAAAACTCAAAGGATGTGTGATGCCTTTGATGGTCAGCGTCCCCTGAACTTCATGGGTCGCGCCTTCCAGCGTGATGGGCTTAACGGAAACAATCTTAAAGGTGGCGATGGGATTGGTGGCGGCGCTAAAGAAATCATCTGACTTCAAATGTCCAACCAGGTTTTGGTTTGATTTTTCATCTTTGAGGTCCTCCACGGTCAGGCTGGTCATGTCCACATTGAACGTTCCACCCACAATTTCATTTTTGGCCAGATGAAGTTCTCCATCTTTAAGAAGGAGCGATCCATTGTGTTGACCAGTCACTTTTTTTCCAATCCAGGTTAATTTGCTGTTGGCCACATCCACTTTCGCCATTTGATGGGGACTCTGAACAGGTTTAACTTTTTTAACTTCGGCTTGGGTTACGGGGCTCATGGATAGACCCAGAACCACAAATGCGGCGATTTTGAGAGCAGATAATTTCATTTCATTACTCCTTAGTTGATTTGGAATGTTGGTTGAGACTGAGGCAGCACTTGGAACAAGAGGGTGCTCTTCAGGTTCCCGGTTGGTTGGGATTCTACAAGTTAGAGGGTTCGAATTGTTTCGGGCTCAGCCGACTCATCACCAACAAGGTGACGCCCAAAAAACCATAGGCAAAGGTAAACCAAGGAGCGGTCAACCACCCCAGCGAGGTGTGAAGACCCGAGGGTGTTAATTGATAGGCGTGGATCAATCCCACGGACGAAAAAAGCGCTCCAGAAAAACTCCACCAGGCCGCCTTTAGGAATTGCCGGTCAATGACATGGGCCAAAATGGCGGAGAGAACAATCGAAATGAGCAAGAAACCTTGATACAGCGAAAGAATTCCTTGAATCGCCAGTTCGCCTTTAAATTGGTCAATCACGGTGTACAAGTCGGTTCCAGCCACGCGCAAGGTGGTTTCAATGATGCTGAGCACCCAAGCCGCGAAAGCCGGCACCAGTCCCAAAGCAACAGCCACGCCATGTTTGGCTTCAGTTTTGGTCGTGGCTTCCGCGACAATGACCAACCCAATCCAAATGAGAATTCCCAAAGCCCCCTCCATGGGAATCATTTTAAGAATAAGGTTAATGCCCCCCGTCATGCACACAAGCGCAATGGCAACCCCATTCAAAATGGAATATCCGGTTCGCGCGCCCATCGATTTCCATCCCGGGTGGCCAATATAAAGCGAGGTGGGAAAGGGGGCTCCAAAACCGCAAGCCAACAGAGAGGTGAGACCATTTACCAACAGGGTGGGTTGGGTGTCAAAGGAGTCCCCGGCGGCTTCAGCGCTTTCCAAATTCTGAATCGATCCAATCACATTAAACAAGGCCACCGGGATAACCACCGATATCATTTGCCAGCCGGTGGGCCCTTGAAGAGAAGCGAATATCTCTGAAAAGGCCGGGATGGGAACATTTAATGAAAGGGCCATCGGTTCTTGCAGCAATGTGAAATCTAAGAAACCCATCCATTTGAGACACCAGGCTAGAATTCCTCCAATGAGCATGGCCATGGCGCCAGAAGGCAAATGGAAGGGAAGGCGAATTTTCGACGCGTAAAAAAACAAAACCAACATCATGGGAATCAGCGAGAAGGCCGGCGTGGAAAAAATCTGAAAAGAAAATCCAAGCACGATGAATGACAGCGCCACTCCTCCCAGGCCTGAAAGGAGCGCGGCGCGAGGGGTGTGTCGTTTAATCCATGTCCCGACAAAAGCGCCCAACGTTTCAATCACTCCGCTGACCAAGCAAGCACCCAGACCGGCCTGCCAGGCCAAGTTCGCATCTCCTGTTTCATTGTAGACCGGGCTCATGACCAAGAAAATAAAAGCCAACAGGCTTACGGTGTTGATGCCAAAAGGAAGCGCGGTCACCTTTTTCTCAGGGTTGCTTAATGCCAGTTTCCGAGCCTGCCAAGCGTAAAAAAGATTGCCCACAAAAATGGAGAGCCCAACCCCCGGCAATATACGCTCCGTGATTAATTCCAGGGGAAAACCGCAGGCGTACCGGCACAGCACCGAAATCAACATCAGTTGAATCAAATTGTCGATAAACAACCCGAAGAACCCGTCGATGTCACCATGATAAAACCATTTCTCTTTGCGTTTCATTTTGACGAGCCTCCTCGGGATGCGGGGTAATTGGAAATAAGTGAAACCGGAATGGGGACCGAATAATAGGAGCGTCTGTTTTTCCGTGAAGTTTCTGTCAGTGGTTCGGAAACATTTTGGTCCAATGGCGATTCCAATGAAGTGGGTAGATAGGGCATCGCTCCTGGGACCGCGGAGCGGGGTTGAGCGGCCCTTGGCAGACGGGGTGGGTCTCTCCATATTCGATCAATGAAAGAGGCTGCGGCCGACATAATTTCACCCGAGTCAATTTTTACAATACGGGCGAACACCTCGGTTTGGGTTTCAGACAAGTCAGACAAAAGGCCCGTCACCACCGCGTCGGCTCCCACCAGTTTTCCAACTGTTTTCGCCAAATCCGAATGAGCGACGCCCGTGTCCCAAAGTTTTCTCTCTTCTAATATTTTTTCCAGAAGCCGCCTCTCCACCACGGTGGCGCCTCCTTGAACCAAATAGGTCACCATTCTTTCCGATACCAAGTGCGAACCCGTACTCATTTTATTTTTGGCATAGGGAAAATTGAGAACCGCCAATGTGGGTTTTGTTTTGTTCTTAACACCGCTGATTAATTTTTTTGAGAGAGGCCTCAAATCATCCGCTGCCTGAAGTTGTCCCACGCAAAGGATGAAAAATATCCAGAAAATTGGACGGCGCATCAGTTGAGAACCCGCTTGTCTTTCCACGTTCGTTCCAGTGTCGTTCGTTCAGCGGCAATGACACGCCCGTTTTTCGCCAATAGGGCCCGGACGTTGACCTCGCACATATCATCGGGAAGGTTGATCAGGGTTCCCGTGACAATCACCTCTGCCCCCAACATCTGGCCAATGGCTTTGGCGGTTTGAGGGTCGATCATGCCCGTGGTTGAGAGTCGAAGTTCGCTTAACGCCTGATTCAACTTATGACGTTCAACGACGGTAAATTTATTATCGGCGGCCAAGTTTGACGCCAAAATCTCCGAGATGGTCATTGGGCCATCACTTTTGTGGTTGTCATGATGAGGTAAGGCCAAAACCGCTACCGTGGTTGGGCCCTGTTTGCGAATTTGAGCGGCCAATTCCGCCGCCACTTTTTTGAGGGACATTTCCGCCTGGAGACAGGGAAGAGACATGAAAATAAATCCAAAAACAAGCACGCGTTTCATGGAATTAAGCGCTTTTGAGGCGTAACTGTAAATCACTTTTATCAGAAGACCGGAGGTAGGCTTCATCGAAACTGACAATTTGGTGTCGAACAAGATTGGCAAGGGCATCATTCATCAGTTGCATGCCCTCTTTGGATCCGGTCTGTATGGACGAAGGGATCTGATGCGTTTTACCTTCCCGAATAAAATTGGCGATGGCGGGGTTCACGCTTAAAATTTCCATGGCGGCGGTTCGTCCTTTGACCAGGTTTTTACACAGGACTTGCGCCAACACGCCGCGCAAGGTGGAACTCAACATGACACGAATTTGATCGCGTTGGCCTTCTGGAAATTGGTTGATGATGCGGTCAATGGTGGAGGCGGCGGTGGTGGTGTGAAGTGTGGCGAAAACCAAATGACCTGTTTCTGCCGTTTCCATGGCAATCTCGAATGTCTCCAGGTCGCGCATTTCTCCCACGAGCACCACATCGGGATCTTGCCTCAAAGCGGCGCGGAGCGCGGTTTTAAAATCTTGGGTGTGGCGTTTGACTTCCCGTTGGTTAATCGTGCATTGTTTGTTTTGGTACACGAATTCAATGGGGTCTTCAATGGTGATGATGTGGTCTAGCCGGGTGGCGTTGATGTGGTCGATGATCGCCGCCAGAGTGGTCGATTTTCCAGATCCTGTGGGCCCCGTCACGATAATGAGTCCCTTGGAAAGTTTTGCCCACTCCGTGACCACCGCGGGTAGCCCCAATTCTTGCATCGATCTTATTTTTGAGGGGATTAATCGAAACACGGCTCCCATGCCCTTGCTATCCAGAAAATAATTACAACGAAATCGACCTTCTCCGACTAATTCATAGGCAAAATCCGTGTCGCCCGTTTGTATGTAGGTATCCCAATTTGACTTGGGCGCAATTTCCATGAGAAGTGTGCGCATTTGTTCCGCGCTTATCATTGATTCGTCCAGCAGGGTTTGCATATGGCCATCGATGCGGACAACGGGGCATCCGTTGGTATACAAGTGGAGATCCGATCCCCCCTTCCTCACCAATTGTTTAAACAGAATGTCGAGTGTGGCCATGTGGCTCCTGTCGTGACGGAGTGCTTATGGCCCAGGGCCCAATTCCCTCCATCACAATGGTATGAATATGAGGTAAACCCTGCGTATTTTCAACACAAGATTCAAAACGGCGGGGGGAGTCTGAATTAATACAGACGTAAAAAGAAAAGTGACATTGAACAACCCCGTCGCCCCGGCACGTTTTTGGCCGGGGCCCAGGTTTTCATCTGAGAAAAAACCTAGGCCCCGGCCAAAAACGTGCCGGGGCGACGGCTGGCCGTCATTACTCCACAATACGTTACTGTACTTATGAAACGGGGCACTTAGGACTTATTCACCAATTTGGCGAAAGCATTCATGAGGTCGATGGGCAGCGGAAAAATGATCGTGGAGCTTTTGCCCGAGGTCATTTCCCGAGCGGTTTGCAGATATCGCAGTTGAAGCGCGCCGGGTTCTTTGCCAAGCACGCCAGCCGCTTCGGCCAGTTTTTGAGAGGCTTGAAGCTCTCCTTCCGCGTTGATGATTTTGGCGCGGCGTTCCCGTTCTGCTTCGGCTTGTTGAGCCATGGCGCGTTGCATATTTTCAGGAATCTGCACGTCTTTTAATTCAACGATACTGACTTTAATGCCCCATGGATCGGTTTGGTGGTCGATAATCTTTTGGAGGCGGGCATTGAGTTCTTCGCGGTTGGAGAGAAGTTCGTCCAGCGCCACTTGGCCGACCACGCTGCGCATGGAGGTTTGGGCAATTTGGGAGGTGGCCACAATATAATTTTGGACTGCCACCACCGCCTTGTTCGGATCCAAAACCCGGAAATAACAAACGGCGTTCACTTTCACGGTGACATTGTCTCGCGTGATAACTTCTTGAACGGGCACGTCCAATGTGATAGTTCGCAGGTCCACCCGCACCATTCGGTCCACGAAAGGAATAATAATGATGAGGCCTGGGCCTTTTACGTCGATCAAACGGCCCAACCGAAACACGACGCCGCGTTCGTATTCCGCTAAGACCCGCGCGCCGTTATAAACAATGATAAACCCCAAAACGAGAAAAGGAAACAACACCGAACCAATCAAACCTGACACAAAGCCCATACCACGCCTCCTCTAAACTTTTTCAACATAAAGTTTTATTCCATCCACCTTCACTACTTTGACTTTTTCTCCAGATTCAACTGTCAAATCCGATATCGCTGTCCACAATTCTCCGTTCAAATCAACATTTCCTTCGGGTTGGAGCGCCGTGGTGACGGTCCCGATCATCCCAATGAGGCTTTCCGCTCCGGTTCTGGGTTTGGCTTGTTTCGCGGCCAAGGTTTTTTTGAGCGCCACGCCAAAAAAGAGCGCCGTTACGCCTACCGTAGAGGCAATCAGCTCGATGGACACTCGACCCAACGAAGGGTTCTGATGGGTATCGATCAGAAAAAAAGATCCCAAAGCAAAGGCGATCAGACCCCCAAAGGTGAGCAGTCCATGGGTGGGATTGAGCAATTCCAATATGAGCATAAGAACTCCCAACACAATCAAAGCCAAACCGACCATATTAATCGGGAGAATTTGTAGAGAGAAAAAGGCCAGCAACAAGCAAATGCCTCCCACCACGCCTCCCAAGCCAATGCCGGGCGAGGCCAATTCATAGATCAGGCCATAGACTCCCAACGTCATCAAAATATAGGCCACATTTGGGTGGGCCAATATTTGAAGGAATTTTTTAAAAGGGCTCATGGGAACGATTCGGACGGTTTTTCCTGTCAGATTCAAAACGATCTTCTTTCCGTTTTTCGTGATGGTTTTTCCTTCCAGAGCTTTGAGGAGTTCCTCTTGTGATTCGGCCACATATTCAATGACCTTTTCCTTCAGCGCTTCTTCAGAGGTCAGCGAGACGCTTTCTCGCACCGCTTTTTCCGCCCAGGCCGCGTTGCGGCCTTTATCGGCGGCGATGGATCGGATGTAAGCGGCCGCGTCAGACACCATTTTTTCATTCATGACGTTTCCATCGTTTTTGGCGGGGGTTTTCGATTCTTTGGAATTGGTGGGCATGGAGGGAGTGTCTCCTCCAATATTGACCGGGTGGGCGGCGCCCAAATGGGTGCCGGGAGCCATCGCGGCCACGTCCGACGCCATGGTGATAAACACGCCGGCCGAGGTGGCCCGGGCTCCACGCGGCGAGACGTAAACAATGACCGGGAAGTCGGCATTGATCATGGAACCGATGATGTCCCGGGTGGTGTCGAGCAGTCCTCCCGGAGTGTCCAGTTCAATCAAGACCGCCGAGGCATTGTTTTTTTCCGCTTGTTCAATTTCTTCTTTGATGTAATCCCCGATGACGGGGTTAATGACTCCTTGTACTTGAAGCACCACAAGCAGGTTGGAATCCGCGCTCGATATTGTTCCATGAGTCGCTATTAATAGGAGAAAAATTGAAATGATTCGCCGCATGCAAGGATAATAATTAATATCGAGGCCGATTTTTGTTCTGTCGCTGATTTATTAACACCAAGGTGAGGAGTGAGATGGCGAAACAAGAAATAAACGTAGCAAGAACATTTTTTAGAGGGTTGGTTGTCGTATTGCCGGTCGCCGTTCTGTTGGCGACGCTTGTGTGGTTGGCCAGAACGGCCGAAACACTCTTGGGCGGTTTGTTTAAACCCTTTCTGCCTGAGCCCATTCATTTCCCGGGCATGGGAGTCCTCATCGCCATTCTGTTGTGTTATGGCATGGGATTATCATTGAACACAGCCTTTGCCCGGCGGCTGGTGGCTGCTTGGCATCAACTGTTGGAACATATTCCCCTCATCAAATCTCTTTATGGCGCGGTGGAAGACATCATCGATTCATTTTCCCAAGGACAGAAGGGCCGGTTTAATCGGGTGGTGAAGGTCCGCATTCCTTCTATGAATGTGTGGTTGGTGGGTTTTGTTACGAGGGAGGATCTCACCGCTCTTCCCAACGGTCTTAACGACTCCAATGAAATCGCGGTCTATCTTCCGATGAGTTATCAGATTGGAGGGTATTTGGTGTTTATTCCGCGGTCCGCCATTGAACCTTTGGAAATGTCGGTTGAAGATGCCAGTCGACTGGTGCTCACTGCCGGCATGTCTGTTCGACAGAGACCCGTAGAAAGGACTCTCGCGAAATAATCCGTTCATCCCCGCCATCGATGGGAACTTGGGCGCCCGTGGTTTTGTGAAAAACGAAACTCAACATTGTCACCACCATTTCTGCCACATCCGCTGAGGTAATGTTGACCCCCATGGCATTGTTGTCCAACAGTGTTGGTCGAAAACGGCGCTGCAATGAGAAATCAAGATTCAATATGCCGATTGAAAAAGCTATGTTTCATGAAATCATGGGAACAAAATGCAAACGAATCCTCCGTATCACGAATGTGCATAACGCGGTTGTGTTCTCTGTGATGATGGGGGGTATGACGGCGGCGGTTTCTGCCGCCTGGAGGAAAGTTCCCAACACGGCATTTGCGGTGGGGGAAGAACTGGTGTTTGATGTGGGATGGAAATCCGCCTCCGCCGGAGAGATGAGCATGAAGGTTAAAGGGACAACTCTCCGGAAAAATCGGCCGGCCTATCAAGCTTCCATTGAATTGAACACCAATAAAGTGGTGGACGCTGTGTTTGAAGTGAAGAACCGCTATGAGTCATGGCTGGATGTTGACGCGTTGGTCAGCGTGGGTCACTCCATCCAAAGCCAGGAAGGCAAAAAAAAGAAGGTACAGACTGTTTTTTATGATCCATTGACGGGCCGTTACAAAAGCCGGGTTTTTCGCCCCGGAAAAGACACGGCTCCCAAAAATGAAGAAGGCGAGGCGGGCCGTTTGGCTCAAGATATCGTGTCCGCCCTCTATTTTGTGCGGGCGCAACCCCTCGCGGTCGGGAAATCGGTTGTTTTTCCAGTCATGAATGGGACCAAAACCCAATCGATTCAAATTCGTGTTTTGAGAAAAGAAAACGTGGAACATCAGGGGCGCGAGTTTCCTTGTCTCGTTTTAGAACCCCTTATTGATTCCGGAGAGGGGTTTGCCTCGCACCCGAAGGCCAGCATCTATTTATGGGTGACCGACGACGCTCGCCATTGGCCCCTCAAATTGGCCGCCAAAACTTTCGTGGGAGACGTGGGCGCCACGTTGAGAACTGTCAATGGCGCCAACGTCAAGTGATTCCTATCCGATCTTTTGATTTCTACTGGGGGTCAGGTGTGGCGTTGTTGGGAATGTATTGCGTGTCTTTGAGGCGGGTTGCGTCAGACTCAATGAAGGGATAACTGATTTCTCGAGATTGATCTTTTTTCTTCATGTAATAATGAAGGACCGTGTTCAGTTGATGGGTGGCATCCGGTGTGGGAAGATCATTCCACTCCACGATGCCATCGACATTGGTAGTTTTTGTCTGAGGTTCACTTTTCCCTTTGACCCAAGCCTCGACTCTAAACCCAACGGCCGGCTCCGTATTCTGTCGCAAAGCCTTAAACGTCACTTTGTAATGATTGCCTGAACCCGGGGACGGTTTTTTATTGCATCCTGGAAATATTGTCAGTGGAATAATAAGCGTGGTAAAAAAGAAAAAGTGTTTCATGTCGGGATCTTAGCAATATGCGATAAATGTCCGCTCGTTCTTGTACACGGCATGGCCGGTTCAAGAATGAAAATTGAAAACGAAAAGGGGGAAATATGCAGGAGAAGATTGGTCTGTTGTTCAGTGTGTTGGTCGCTGTTATTGTCATCGCGGGTTTGTGGAAAACATTCGTGAAAGCGGGTCAGCCAGGTTGGGGCGCCATCATTCCCTTCTTCAACGTTTATTTGATGCTGAAGATCGCGGGTCGTCCAGGTTGGTGGCTGCTACTGTTCTTCATTCCGCTCGTGAACTTCGTCATCATGATTATCGTGTCCATTGATATCGCCAAAGCCTTTGGTCATGGAGTCGGTTACGCGTTGGGTTTAACATTCATTCCCATTATTTTTTATCCCATGTTGGGATTTGGAAGTTCGACGTACACTCCTCGCGCCGCCTAAGCCTTCCAATCCCCCTTGATCCACCGGTTTACAAATTGTGTTGAGGAGGCCTTTCAACTCACAAAAGCATTGCTCTGGCCTTTTAAAGCCAAAGTTTGGCTGAGCCTTCTTTTTCTCAATTTGTTCACCGGTGGATGGGGCGGGTTCTCAAACATTCAAATTCCTGACTTTCCAAATTTTTGGAAAAACGCTCCTGCTTCTGATTCTTTGACACCCACGCCCAAGACCGTTCCCGCAGAGATCACGCCAGAAAAATTTTTATACCCACCGGCTCAAGTGTTTTCGTTTTTGCGAGAAAATAAAAAAACCATCCTGACCCTTTTGGGAATTCTAGTGAGCCTCTGGTTGCTTTTGTTGGCGGTGTGGACATGGTTGTATTCAAGGCTGAAGATGGTCCTTATCCAATGCCTGCTCACGAAAACCTTCTCATTGCGGCGATATTGGAAAGAGACGCAGGCGCTGGGTGAATCTTTGTTCCGTTTTAATTTCGTTGCTTTGGTTCTCCTGGCAGTTCCTCTTTTAACTGGGCCAGCGTTGGTTGTTCGCGGATTTCTCAAACATACCTTGGTTTTGAAAGAACATGGGTTGTTTCTCGTCCTGGGGGGCCTTGCCCTGTTGGGCTATTTATTGGTCTTTGTGTTCGTGATGAGCGTGGTGAACCGATTTCTTCCTATATATATGGGAGTGACAGGCCAGAGAGGTCGAGAAGCGATTCGTTATGTGTTCAGCCTCGGGGCAAAGAAAATGATGCATGGACTGGGCTTTGTGTTGCTCTACACCCTGTTGGCTATCGGCACTGGGATCGCGATGTCGATTATTTTAATCATGATTATCGCAACCATGGCCATTCTCTTCGGTTTCGCTTCATTGTTGGGGGCGCTTCTGGTCAAATTCCTGGCCGTTCCCAAATTTCTTGTGATCTCGATTGGAATTCTTTTGGCCCTGCCCTGTGCCGCGGGGGTTTTTGTTCTGATGGCTGTCCCGGCGGAAACCTTCAAAAATTTTGTGGGACTCAAATTGATCGAGGAACATTTCAAGAACCCATGAAAATAACAGTGGGTTTGATTTGGAAATGGATTCTTTGGTTTTTTAGGCCCGCTGTTCGCGGAGGACGGAACCCATCGTGGCCGACCAATGAACAAATGGCGCTGCTTGCTCCCTTTGAGGGATTGAGAGAAGAGGACATTGTTGTGATTTCAACCAAAGAAGGAGCGCACCGGGCTTACCAAGAAATTGTGCAGGAAAAAGTGGTGGGGTTTGATACCGAATCGAAGCCCACTTTTTTGAAAGGCGAAAAATCCACCGGCCCTCATGTGGCGCAATTCTCAACGTTGAAGCGGGCCTATATTTTTATGTTGCATGAGGCCGAATGTCGCAAGGTGGTCGGCCGGTTGATGGAATCAACTCAGTTAAAAAAAGTCGGTTTTGGATTGAGCAACGATGTCAAAAGTATCCGCAGTAAACTGAAAGTTCAACCACAGGAAATTCTTGATCTCGAAACCTTGTTTGTTTCAAAGGGGCATGGTCGAGGCGTGGGGGTGAAGGTGGCCGTGGCTCTTGTTTTTAAGCGCCGATTTAGAAAATCGAGGAAAGCCAGCACATCGAATTGGGCCGCTCACCATCTCACCGACTTGCAAATCCATTACGCCGCCAACGACGCTTTCGCGGCCATCAAAGTTTTTCACGCTCTGAAAACCAAAAGCCATTAATGGAGGGTTCATGTTTGATCTGGAAAAAATCAGGAAAATGTATCAACGGGCCGCGGAGGAAAAATGGCCCTATCCCTATATATTTAATTCACTTAAATCCTTTGGAGTGGAAAGGTATGAAGTGAATGTCTTAACCCATGAGATTAAATATGTGGGGGAAGGAAAATCATTTGTGGAAGGGCCTCCCCAAGGTTTTTCACCGTTGCCGGCGGGAGCCGCTTACAATCTCGAGGCCCTGAAACTGGCGATTGAACGCGTTCAGCGCCGAGAAACCACGTACCCGCAGTTTCTGGCAGAAATCGCGGCGGCCGGCGTTTCATTTTACCGAGTTGACATGAAGCCCAGAACCGTTACCTACCATGGGCCTGGCCAGCATAAGCATGTGGAGAAGGTGCCGGAGACTTAAAGATCTGCGAAGCACCGCGCAAGATAGAGTGTTCGGTTTTTATTTTGCGGCGGGGGCTGGGGGGACCGCCACATCCTTATCAAGCACCACAATTTCAATGCGCCTGTTTTTGGCACGTTCCGCTTCCACGTCATTTGAGGCCACAGGCCGGTAGGGACCAAATCCGGTGGCGGAAAGCATTTCCGGCGGCACGCCCGCTTTTTCTTGGAGGAAACGCACCACCTGGATAGCACGTGCCGCGGAGAGGTCCCAATTGGTGGGGTAACGTTCGGCCAGTGCGGAACCGATTGGTACATTGTCGGTGTGACCGTCAATGCGGATTTGTTTATCGGTCAGTTTCTTTAAAATTTCACCCACCCGCTGAAGCACTTCGCGTCCGCCCGGTTTAATTTCGGTTTTTCCTGAATCAAAAAAGATTTTGTCCGCGACGTTCACCGAAAGTTTTCCTTGGATATTCGTAATCGCGACTTGGCCCGCCATGATTTCTTGTTGCATCGCGGAAACCAATTTATCGTGGGTTTCCATCATCTGCATGATCTCTCGATCCCGTTGAGCCTTCAGTCCCGCTTGAGCTTGGGTCAAATCCGCCACTTGTTTTTCAAGAGCTGTTTTTTGGGCGGTCAAATCTGAGACCATTTTGGTCAGTTCGCCTTTCTTGGCGGTTAACGCCGCGCTCAAATCCGCGTTGGAGGAAGTCAACTGATCTCTTTCGGAACGCGTCGTTGCCAAGTCGGCGTTTGTTTTATCGAGCGCTGTTTTAAGCTCCGCGATCTGCGTCTCGGCGGTTGCGAGTTTTGTTTTTGTGTCCGCCACTTGGGTCTCTGCCATTTTGAATTTCTTTGTGCTCACACACCCCGCCATGGTCAGGACCGTCAAAATTGTCATGGTCATCGAAACAATATGTTTTGTCATGGTTGTTGCCCTCCTCAGTTTTACTGCAGCTGTCCTTGACTCGAAGGGATTGTAGCAAGGAAGACTCGATTCCGCTTGTTTCATGATCCCTTGTGGGTCTTTCGGTTAAACCTTCTGTTTTTTCCACTTCCCCTGCCGGAACACAACGGCGCTCACCACCGCGAGGCTGGAGAAGGCCAGCATCACTGCCAGAAAGGCTCCTTGCGGTCCCATGTCAAGTCTCCAAGCCAGCACGTACGCCAGAGGGATCTCGAACACCCAGAACACGAGGAAGTTGATCCAGGTCGGAGTCCAGGTGTCGCCGGCGCCGTTGAAGGATTGCGTCAACACCATGCCGAAGGCGTAAAAAAAAAATCCGCAGGACACCGTGCGCAGGCAGCTCACCGCGTAATTCATGACTTTCGCGTCCTCGGTGAACCAGCCGATGATGGTGGGCGTAAAAACCAAAAATAGCAAACCCATCACACCCAGGAAGGCCAGGTTGTAAAACCCCGCCAACCACACCGCTTTTTCCGCCCGCTCCGGCTTGTTGGCGCCCAGCGACTGCCCAACCATGGTGGCGGCGGCGTTGCTGAGCCCAAATGCGGGGAAGATGGCGAAGAGCATCACACGGATGCCCACCGTGTATCCCGCCACAGCTTCGCTGCCGAAGGTGGAAATCACACGCACCATGCCCACCCAGCTCGCGGTCGAAATAAAAATCTGCAATGTGCCGGAGGCCGACAGCTTGATCATTTTCCACATCACATCCGGATTCAGCGTCAAATGCCGCCGCTCCACCTTGACCCGGCCCAAGCCGCGGAACAAATGCGACAAGGTGTAAAGCGCGCCCACCCCCCGCGAGAGCGTGGTGGCCCAGGCCGCGCCGGTCACGCCCAGCTCGGGGAAAAAGAGGAGCCCATACACAAAGCAAGGCGCGAGCATGAGATTGAGTCCGTTTGCGATCCACAACGCGCGCATCGCGATGGTGCCGTCACCTGCGCCGCGGAACACCGCGTTGGCCAAAAACAACAACAAGATGGAGGCGTTTCCGCCAAACATAACGCGCGTGTAAGGCGTTGCGTAAAGGACCAATTCATCAGATCCGCCCATGAGCGTTAAGAGTTGCGGCGCCAGCGCCACGCCGAATGCCGCCAAAAGGGCCGACACCGCGCATCCCAGCACAATCACCTGCACAGCGGTGTTGGACGCCCCTTCCCGGTCCTGCTCGCCCACCCGCCGCGCCATCATGGCCATGGCGCCGATACTCAGTCCAAAGGCCACGGTGTAGACCAAGGTCAGCAGCGACTCGGTGAGTCCAATCGTCGCGATCGCCTGCGGCCCCAGTTTTCCAACGAAAAAAATGTCGGTCACCGCGAACAGGCTTTCCATCAGCATTTCCATGACCATCGGGATCCCCAGCAGGATCACGGCTTTGGAGATGGATCCTTCAGTGTAATCGCGCGGCGCGCCTTTGATGGCTTCAAGAAAGATGTGCCAAATTTTTTTCATGAGGCGGAACTATAACAAAGCGGAGGTCCTCCCATCAGGCTGCTTTCGGTCATTAAGATAAATATATTGATCTGGTAAATATATCCGGATATAATTCCACAATGGCGCGCCCAGAAAGCTGTCGCGAACCAGCGGGTGAAAGACCCGTCGAGTTAAAGGCCAGGAAGACTCGTAGCTATCCTGAGTTGGGAGGCCGAGAGGTTCCCATAGGAGCCAGGTGACAAAT